>CAYQAF010000036.1:0-9697 GCA_964415375.1 uncultured Alcaligenaceae bacterium | reverse complement strand
GCGTGTTCCTTGGTGCATGAAGGCTTGGTGATCCCCAGCCGTGCGCGCATCCAGTCGAGCAGTCCCGACCAGAACGCCGCCCCGGAGAGGATGATCGGGATCCTGCGCGACTTGCCGGTCTGCACGAGCGTCAGGCACTCGGACAGCTCGTCGAGCGTGCCGAAGCCGCCCGGGAGCACGACGTACGCGGAGGCGAAGCGCACGAACATCATCTTGCGCGCGAAGAAGTAGCGGAAGTTGACGCTCACGTCCTGGTACGTATTGGAGAGCTGCTCCGCGGGCAGCAGGATGTTGAGGCCGATCGCCGGCGACCGGCCGGCGAACGCGCCGCGATTCGCGGCCTCCATCAGCCCGGGCCCGCCGCCGGAGATCACCGCGAAGCCCGCGTCGGAGAGCCTGCGCGCGATGTCGCAGGTCTTCGCGTAGTAGGGGTGGCCCTCGCCGATGCGCGCGCTGCCGAACATCGAGACCGCAGGGCGGATGCCGCGCAGCCGTTCGGTCGCGACGGTGAACTCTGACATAATTCCCAACACCCGCCACGCCTCCTGTCCGTTGGAGGCATGCAGCGCCTGCGGGTCGATCAGCTCGGGAATCTTCTCGGAAAGCGACATGCCAACGCTCGTCCTGGTCGATGGGTCTTCGTACCTGTACCGCGCGTTCCACGCGCTGCCGGACCTGCGCACCTCGCAGGGCGAACCGACCGGCGCGCTGCGCGGGGTGCTCGCGATGTTGCGCCGAATGGTCGAGGACGGCAAGCCGGACTACTTCGCCGTCGTCTTCGATGCACCGGGCAAGACGTTTCGCGACGACTGGTATCCCGAGTACAAGGCGAACCGGCCGCCGATGCCGGACGACCTCGTGCGTCAACTCGAGCCGTTGCAGGAGCTCGTGCGCGCGAACGGCTGGCCGCTCCTCGTCGTCGACGGCGTCGAGGCCGACGACGTGATCGGCACGCTCGCCAAGGCGGCGCAGCGGGCAGGCATCGACACGCTGATCTCGACCTCCGACAAGGACCTGGCGCAACTGGTCGAGTCCGGCGTCACGTGCGTCAACACGATGAGCAACGAGACGCTCGACCCCGAGGGCGTCGTCGCGAAGTTCGGCGTCCGTCCCGACCAGGTGCTCGATCTCCTCGCGCTCACCGGCGACGCCGTCGACAACGTGCCCGGCGTGCCGAAGGTCGGCCCGAAGACGGCCGCGAAGTGGCTCGCCCAGTACGGCTCGCTCGACAACATCGTCGCGCATGCCGCGGACATCGGCGGTGTCGTCGGCGAGAACCTGCGCGCGGCGCTCGACTGGCTGCCGAAAGGGCGTCAACTCCTCACGGTGAAGACCGACTGCGAGCTGCCGGTGGGCCCTCGCGACCTGGCGATCTCGGCCGTGGACCGGGCGAAGCTCGCGGAGCTCTACGGGCGCTTCGAGTTCAAGAGCTGGTTGCGCGACCTCGCCCCCGGTGCTGCGCCCGCGGCGTCCGCTGCCGACTCGATCGCCGCGAAGGCCGCGCGCGACGACACCGGCCGACGTTTCGATCAGCCGGTGCACGCCGGTGGAGAGGGCAAGCCCGCCGACTTGGCCTACGAGGCCGTGCTGACGCAGGAGGCGCTCGAGCGCTGGATCGCGGACCTCGACGCCGCGGCGCTCGCCTGTTTCGACACCGAGACCACGAGCCTCGACCCGATGGGCAACGAGATCGTCGGCCTGTCGTTCTGCGTGGAGCCGGGCCGGGCCTGCTACGTGCCGCTCGCGCACCGTTACGCGGGCGCGCCCGACCAGCTCGACCGCGCCGCGGTGCTCGCGCGACTCGCGCCGTGGTTCGCCAGCACGCGGCACGCGAAGGTCGGGCAGAACGTCAAGTTCGACCAGCACGCGCTCGCCAACCACGGCATCGCGCTCGCGGGCGTCGCGCACGACACGCTGCTCGAATCCTACGTGCTCGAGTCGCACAAGCCCCACGACATGGACAGCCTCGCGTGGCGGCACCTCGACTGGAAGACGATCGCCTACGCCGAGGTGTGCGGCAAGGGTGCCTCGCAGATCGGCTTCGACCAGGTCAGCGTCGAGCACGCCACCGGGTACTCCGCCGAGGACGCCGACGTCACGCTGCGCCTGCACCGTCATCTGCACCCGCAGCTCGCCGCGGACACGAAGCTCGAGCGCCTCTACCGCGAGATCGAGATGCCGGTGCGCGAGGTGCTGTTCCGCATGGAGCGCCACGGCGTGCTCGTCGACGCGGCGCTGCTCGCGCGCCAGGGCGGCGAGCTCGCCGGCCGGATCCTGGCGCTCGAGCACCAGGCGCACGCGCTCGCCGGGCAGCCGTTCAACCTGGGCTCGCCCAAGCAGCTGGGCGAGATCCTGTTCACGCGCATGAAGCTGCCGGTGACGAAGAAGACCGCCACGGGGCAGCCGTCGACCGACGAGGAAGTCCTGCAGGAGCTCGCGGCGGACTACCCGCTGCCGAAGGTGCTGCTCGAACACCGCACGCTGTCGAAGCTCAAGAGCACCTATACCGACAAGCTGCCGCAGATGGTCGACCGGCGCACCGGCCGCGTGCACACGACGTTCGCTCAGGCGACCGCCGTCACCGGGCGGCTGGCGTCGAACGACCCGAACCTGCAGAACATCCCGGTGCGCACCGCGGAGGGCCGGCGCATCCGCGAGGCGTTCGTCGCGCCCGCGGGCTACGTTATCGTGTCCGCCGACTACTCGCAGATCGAGCTGCGCATCATGGCGCACCTCTCCGGCGACCCGGCGCTCACGCGCGCCTTCCACGAGGGCGCGGACATCCACCGCGCGACCGCCGCCGAGATCTTCGGCGTGCCGGCCGCCGACGTGACGCCCGATCAGCGGCGCTACATCAAGGCGGTCAACTTCGGCCTGATCTACGGCATGGGGGCGTTCGGCCTCGCGCAGCAGCTCGGCATCGAGCGGGGTGCTGCGCAGCAGTTCATCGACAAGTACTTCGCGCGCTACCCGGGTGTGGCCGACTACATGCAGCGCACCCGCGAGCTCGCGCGCGAGCAGGGTTACGTCGAGACGGTGTTCGGGCGCAGGCTGTGGTTGCCCGACATCAAGGCGGCGGGCGGGCCGCGCCGCGCCGGCGCCGAGCGCGCGGCGATCAACGCACCGATGCAGGGTACCGCCGCCGACCTGGTGAAACTCGCGATGATCGCCGTGGACCACTGGATCGCGGCGGGCCGGCTCGCGACGCGCCTCGTGCTGCAGGTCCACGACGAGCTGGTGCTCGAGGTGCCCGAGGGCGAGCTCGCACGCGTCAAGGCCGAGTTGCCCGAACGCATGACCGGCGTGGCGAGCCTCGCCGTGCCGCTGGTGGTCGACGTCGGCGCCGGGCCGAACTGGGAACGGGCGCACTGAAAGCAGGGTCCGACCCCGCTTACTGGGGTCGAGCGCCGGACGCGCCGAAGCCATGGACGCCATCCTCGAGGAGCTGCTTCGCCACGGCGTGGCGCTGGTCGGGCTGAACGTGCTGCTGCAGCAGCTCGGCCTGCCCATCCCGTCGGTGCCGACGATGATGGTCGCGGGCGCGCTTGCGTTCGATGGGCGCATCTCGGGCGCAGGCGCGTTTGCGATCTCGGTCGCCGCGTCGGTGGTGGCCGACCTGCTGTGGTTCGCCGGCGGCCGGCGCTTCGGCTACCGCGTGCTGAAGTTGCTGTGCCGGATGTCGCTGTCGCCGGACGCCTGCGTGCGCCAGACCGAGGGGATCTTCGAGCGCTGGGGCTTCTACTCGCTCGTCGTGTCCAAATTCGTGCCCGGGTTCTCGACGGTCGCACCACCGATGGCGGGCGCACTGCGAATGCGGCTGCCCCAGTTCCTGCTGGCGACCGTGGCAAGCGCCGCGCTGTGGGTGGGCGCGGCGATGGGCGCGGGCGCGCTGTTCCGTCGCGAGATCGAATGGCTGCTCGGCTGGATGTCGCGGCACGCGCCGCTCGCGGGCCTCGCCCTCGGCGTGCTCCTCGCGAGCTACGTCGCCTACAAGGCCTGGCAGCGGTGGTCGCTCGCGCGCCACGTCGAGGGCGCGATGATCGGCACGGCGGAACTCGCGGCACGCCTCGCGGGCGCTGCACCGCCGCTCGTCGTCGACGTCGGGTCGCGGCTCGCGCACCAGTCGCGCCCGCACATCCCGGGCGCCGTCCTGCTGGACCTCGATGCGATCGGCGGCCGGTCGGACGCACTCGTCGTGGATCGCAGCATCGTGTTCTATTGCGCGTGCCCCAACGAGGTGTCGGCGAAGCGCGCCACGCAGATCCTGCTTGCGCGAGGCCATCGCGACGTGCGTGCGCTCGCCGGCGGTCTCGACGGGTGGATGGCCGCCGGCCATCCCGTGGAGGAAGGTGTCGAGGTGAGCTGCGTCGCGCCCGGCGATCGTCGCGCGGCCTGACGCGGTCGCGCAGGTGGGGTCGCGCACATCGCCGCCGTCGGCCGGGGCGGCGTGCGCCGTCAGGACTCGTGCCGGTCCATCCTGGTCGCGCGCGCTCCCGGAACGACGGGCGTCGCGCGCACGAACCAGGTCTCCTGGCTGGTCTCGCGCGTCGCCGTGAAGCCGTGCACGTCGAGGAGCTTCGCGACGGCCTCGGCGTAACGGCTCGAGCGGCGCACGCGCACGAAGCGCGTCGCGCGGCCCGTGGGCGTTTCGAACAGGGCCTTCAGCATCGCCTTGCCATGGCCCTTGCCGCGCAGCGCGCCCTCGAGCCCGGCGAGCCACAGCTCGAAGCCGCCGCCCCGTACCGCGCGGAACAGCCCGAAGCCGACCGGCGGCTCGGCACCGACGTTCTCGTCGGCCCAGTAGACGTAGCCTGGCACGGCGACCGTGCTCATCTCGTGCGTCTCGCGATCCTGCACGACGAAGTAGCCGGACTTGAGCGCCTGCTTCAGCTCGGCGAAGAAGCGCTCGGACTCGGCGGAGTCCCAGGCGAGCTCCGGCTGGAAGCTGCCATCGCGTGCGCCGTCGCGGATCAGCGAGCGGAGCATCGCGAGGTGGCCGATGTGGGCGGGACGGAGCATGGGTCGCGGTGGCAACGTACGTACCGACTCATTAGAACGCGCGCAGCACGGGTGCGGGTGGACGACGTGCGGAGCGGGGCGCGGCGGGCGACGGGCGGCGCGGGGTGCGGACGCCGACCGATCGCCGGTCGGGCGCCGGCGCGCCGGACACCGACGATGGGTTGAAATCTGGCACGGACGCCGCTATCATTAGCACTCGTATCGGGCGAGTGCTAACAGCGTGGTCGATCCGCCCGATCGGCCCGAAACGTCATCGCGCAGCGCACGCCGTTGCGCCTTCGGGCCCTAACCAACTGATTCAAAAGCTCAATCAACAGGAGTGAGTGCTAACATGAAGCTTCGTCCCTTGCATGACCGGATCATTGTCAAGCGGCTGGAAGAAGAACGGAAATCCGCTGGTGGCATCGTGATTCCGGATACGGCTGCCGAAAAGCCCTCGATGGGCGAAGTGATCGCCGCAGGCCCCGGCAAGACCGACGACAACGGCAAGTTGGTCCCGATGGGCGTCAAGGTCGGCGACAAGATCCTCTTCGGCAAGTACTCGGGCCAGGAATTCAAGATGGAAGGCGCCGACTTGCTGCACATGCGC
Source organism: uncultured Alcaligenaceae bacterium (assembly GCA_964415375.1). Classification (GTDB taxonomy): domain Bacteria; phylum Pseudomonadota; class Gammaproteobacteria; order Burkholderiales; family Casimicrobiaceae; genus VBCG01. Next base: position 4,089 of record CAYQAF010000036.1, on the reverse strand, counting down.
GAAGACGACGTGATCGGCGTCATCGCCTGATCGCCGCAGCCGCATCCGACATTCCACGCATCAGGAGACACTAGACATGGCAGCCAAAGACGTCCGCTTCGGCGACAACGTCCGCAACAAGATGGTGAACGGCGTGAACATCCTGTCGAACGCCGTCAAGATCACGCTCGGCCCCAAGGGCCGCAACGTCGTCCTCGAGCGCAGCTTCGGCGCGCCGACCATCACCAAGGACGGCGTGTCCGTCGCGAAGGAAATCGAACTCAAGGACAGGTTCGAGAACATGGGCGCGCAGATGGTGAAGGAAGTCGCGTCCAAGACCTCGGACGTGGCCGGCGACGGCACCACCACCGCCACCGTGCTCGCGCAGTCGATCATCGCCGAAGGCATGAAGTTCGTCGCCGCCGGCATGAACCCGATGGACCTGAAGCGCGGCATCGACAAGGCGGTCATCTCCGTCGTCGAGGAGCTGAAGAAGATCAGCAAGCCGTGCTCGACCTCGAAGGAAATCTCGCAGGTCGGCGCGATCTCGGCCAACGCCGACGAGTCGATCGGCAAGACGATCTCCGAGGCGATGGACAAGGTCGGCAAGGAAGGCGTGATCACCGTCGAGGACGGCAAGGGCCTCGAGAACGAGCTCGACCTGGTCGAGGGCATGCAGTTCGACCGCGGCTACATCTCGCCGTACTTCATCAACAACCCCGACAAGCAGGTCGCGGTCCTCGAAGACCCGTACATCCTGCTGCACGACAAGAAGATCTCGAACATCCGCGACCTGCTGCCGCTGCTCGAACAGGTCGCCAAGTCGGGCAAGCCGCTGGTCATCGTCGCCGAGGACGTCGACGGCGAGGCGCTCGCGACGCTGGTGGTCAACAACATCCGCGGCATCCTGAAGACCGTGGCCGTCAAGGCGCCGGGCTTCGGCGATCGCCGCAAGGCGATGCTCGAGGACATCGCGATCCTGACCGGCGGCACGGTCATCGCCGAGGAGCTCGGGCTCAAGCTCGAGAACGCGACGTTGAAGGACCTCGGCCGCGCCAAGCGCATCGAGGCCGCCAAGGAAGACACGACGATCATCGACGGCCACGGCGAGAAGGCGGCGATCGAGGCGCGCGTCAAGACGATCCGCAGGCAGATCGAGGAAGCGACGTCCGACTACGACAAGGAGAAGCTGCAGGAGCGCGTGGCCAAGCTCGCCGGCGGCGTGGCGGTGATCAAGGTCGGTGCCGCCACCGAAGTCGAGATGAAGGAGAAGAAGGCCCGCGTCGAGGACGCGCTGCACGCGACCCGTGCGGCCGTCGAGGAAGGCATCGTCGCCGGTGGCGGCGTGGCCTACCTGCGCGCCCGCGCCAACATCAAGGGCCTGAAGGGCGACAACCCCGACCAGGAAGCCGGCATCAAGATCGTGCTGCGCGCGATCGAGGAGCCGCTGCGCCAGATCGTGCAGAACGCCGGCGACGAGCCGTCGGTCGTGGTCAACAAGGTCGTCGAGGGCAAGGGCAACTACGGCTTCAATGCGGCCACCGGCCAGTACGGCGACATGGTGGAAATGGGCGTGCTCGACCCGACCAAGGTCACGCGATTCGCGCTGCAGAACGCCGCGTCGGTCGCGTCGCTGATGCTCACCACCGAGGCGATGGTGGCCGAGTCGCCGAAGGACGAGAAGCCGATGGGCGGCGGCGGCGGCATGGGCGGCATGGGCGGCATGGGCGGCATGGGCGACATGGACATGTGACCGTCGCCGCAAGGCGGCGTCATCCCCGCGCAAGCGGGGATCCAGTGCCTGCAGTCAACGAAGCCCGGCCTCGCGCCGGGCTTCGTGCATTCCGGACCGCCGCATGCTATGCGGTCGAGCGCGCGACGCCGCGCAGCGTGAGTTCCCGCGCCCGGTGGCAGCGCACGAAGTGGTTGGGCGAGATTTCCTCCTGCACGGGCGACTCCTGCGAGCAGACGGGCGTCGCGTACTTGCACCGCGGATGGAAGTGGCAGCCCGAAGGCGTGTTGGCCGGGTCGGCCACCTCGCCCTGGAGGACGATCCGTTCCGAGCGCAGGCGCGGGTCCGGTATGGGCACCGCGGACATCAGGGCCTCGGTGTACGGATGCTTCGGGGCGGCGAAGAGCTCTTCGGTCGGCGCGGTCTCCACGATCCGGCCGACGTACATCACGGCGACGCGCTCGCTGATGTGCTTGACGACGCTCAAGTCGTGGGCGACGAACAGCACGGTGAGCCCGAGCTGTTCCTGGAGCTCGAGGAGCAGGTTCAGGATCTGCGCCTGCACTGAGACGTCGAGCGCGGAGACCGGTTCGTCCGCGACGATCAGGCGGGGATTGAGGGCGAGCGCCCGGGCGATGCCGATGCGCTGGCGCTGACCGCCCGAGAAGGCGTGGGGATAGCGACGCATGTACTCGGGCCGCAGACCCACGAGGCGGAGCAGCTCGACGACCCGGTCCGTGCGTTCCCGGGGGTCGCCCACGCCGTGCACCAGCAGCGGTTCACCGACGATGTCGAGGAGCGTCATCCGCGGGTTCAGCGACGAGAACGGATCCTGGAAGATCATCTGCATCTGGCGCCGCAGCAGGCGCAGCTCGCTCCTCGGGATCGTCGCCACGTCGACCACCTTGCCGCCCTCGGTGAGCAGGATCTGGCCGGCCGTCGGCGCGATCGCCCTCAGGATGCAGCGGGACGTCGTGGTCTTGCCGCAGCCGCTCTCGCCGACCAGCGACAGCGTCTCTCCCTCGTTGAGGAAGAACGTGACGTCGTCCACGGCCTTCACCTGGCCGACGATCCTCTGCAGAAGCCCCCTGCGAATGGGGAAGTACTTCTTGAGCCCCTTCACGTCGAGGAGCACGGGCTTGCCGGAGCCGGCGTCGCCGTTCGTCATGCGCGTGCGTTCCCGGTCATTGGTAGAGGAAGCAACTCACCTTGCGTCCTGCCCCGACGTCCAGCAACTGCGGGTCTTCCTTGTCGCAACGGCCGGGCTGGAACGCGGTGCACCGGGGATGGAACGGGCAGCCGGGCGGACGATTGAACGGGTGGGGAATCGAGCCGGTGATCGTCGGCAGCTTCACACGTGGCGCCGAGTCGATGCTCGGGATCGACTGCAGCAGCGCCTTGGTGTACGGATGCTTCGCATCGTGGAAGATCGCGTCGACGGGACCTTCCTCGACCACGCGCCCGAGATACATGACGACCACGTCGTCGGCCATCTCCGCGACCACGCCGAGGTTGTGCGTGATGAGCATGATGGCCATCTGGCGCTCCTGCTGGATCTTGCGCAGGAGATCCAGGATCTGCGCCTGGGTCGTGACGTCCAGGGCGGTCGTCGGCTCGTCGGCGATGAGCATGCGCGGGCTGCAGGACAGGGCCACCGCGATCATCGCGCGCTGGCGCAGGCCGCCGGAGAGCTCGAACGAGTACTCGTCGATGCGCCGCTCGGGCTTGGGAATGCCGACGCTGCGCAGCGCCTCGATGCCGCGCTGCCGCGCTTCGTGCTTGCTAACCGCGGCGTGGAGCCGGACCGCTTCGATGATTTGCGCGCCGACCGTGTGCACGGGGCTGAACGAGGTCATCGGTTCCTGGAAGATCAGCCCGATCTCGCCGCCGCGGATGGCGCGCATCTCCCGGCTATCGCGCTTCAGCTGGACGAGGTCGGTCACGCTGCCGTCGGGCCGCGTGAGCAGGATCTCGCCGGCCTCGATGCGCCCGGGATCGTCGACGATCCGCAGGATCGACTGCGCCGTGACGCTCTTGCCGCAGCCGCTCTCGCCGACGATGCCGAGCGTCTTGCCCTCGTCAAGCTCGAACGACGCCCCGTCGACGGCCCTGGTCGTGCCCTCGTCCTGGAAGAAGCTCGTGCGCAGGTTCCTGACCGAAAGCAGCGGCTTCGTGTCGCTCGGCATGACGCGCGCCCTACAGGTACGGGTCCGCGGCGTCGCGGATGCCGTCGCCCATGAAGTTGAACGCCAGCACTGCGACGATGACCGGGAAGGCCGGGATCAGCAGCCAGGGCGAGATGACCAGCGCCTGGATGTTCTGCGCATCCTGCAGCAGCACGCCCCAGCTGATCGCCGGCGGCCGCAGGCCGAGGCCAC
>CAYQAF010000035.1:0-10275 GCA_964415375.1 uncultured Alcaligenaceae bacterium | reverse complement strand
GGTTGACGACTCCCTCAGCCAGGGAAGATGCGCACGCGCCGGCGTGGCTCATTGCCATAGCTGTGTGAGATCAGGTTAGCCGCCCGAGCCATTTCATGCTGGCGGCGTCGCACATCTGCAGTCGCCGGTGGGAGCTCAGCCGAATTCGCGCCCGAAAGCACGCGGCGAATCGCCTCCTGGGTCTCGTCCAGCGCGCTGTCGACCGGATCCTCCATGCTGAAGTACGTGTAGGTGATCGCCGGCTGCACGCCGCGCCCGAGCACGATGCCCTCCTTCACCAGCGCCGGCTTGAGCGTCGCGGGCGGCTCGAGCACATTCCAGACGAGGTCGTTGGGCACGCTGACGTAATCGATCTCGCGGCCGCGGAATGCGAGGAGCCGCGGGTTGCCCTCCTCGATGATGCTGATCTCGACCCGGCCCACGAGCGGCACGCGCTTGCCCTTGAGCTTCGCCATGATCGCCTTGTCGGCCGGGTCGCTCGACTCCGGATAGCGCTCCTCGCGATAGCCCGGGTTCGCCTCGAGCACGATCTTCTGGCCGCGCCGCCACTCCTTCAGGCGGTAGGGACCCGTGCCCACGGGATTGGCCATCACCCAGCCGGAGCCGTCGCGATAGGCTTCGATCACCTCGCGCGCGACCGCGCCGAACGCCGTGGTGGTCAGATTGGCGAGCAGCTCGGCGTCGGGGAAGTTGAGCTTCATGCGGATCGTGTAGCGGTCCACCGCCTGCAGCCCCTCGATCTTTGCGTCGAGGTCGAGCTGCCCGGCCTGGCGGGCCTTCGCGAGCACGCCCTCGGGGTCGAGGATGCGCCCCTCGATCGCGTTCAGCGCGTTGGCGCGCATGCGGGGGTCGAGGATGCGCTTCCACGAGTAGACGTAGTCGGCGGCCGTCAGCTCGCGCTTCTGTCCCTTGAACGCGGGATCGTCGGCGAAGAAGATGCCGGGCTTGACTCGCATCGTCCACGTCTTGCCGCCGTCGGCGATCTCGGGCAGCGCGACCGCGGTGTTCGGCACGAGCTGCATCGGCCGCGCGAGGTGGTCGTACTTGTACAGCGTGTCGAAGATCACGCGATTGACCGCGTTGCTGTAGATGTCCCCCGCCGCCTGCGGGTCGAACCCGGTCTCCGCGGTCGGGAACACCGCGCGCAGCACCTTGTTCGGGTCGGCCTGCGCATGCGCCGGGGCGGCCGCCGCGACGAAGAGCGCCGCCGCGACGGCGAGCAGCGCACGATTCACAGCAGCTTCTCCACGTCCGCAGCGATCGACTCCGGCGTGTCGTTCGGCGCGTAACGCGCAACGACCTTGCCCTGGCGATCGATCAGGAACTTGGTGAAGTTCCACTTGATCGCCTCGCTGCCGAGGAGCCCGGGCTTCTCCTGCTTCAGCCACTTCCAGAGTGGCGCGGCGGCGTCACCGTTGACGTCGACCTTGGCGAACAGCGGAAACGTGACGCCGAAATTCAGCTCGCAGAACGACGCGATGTCGGCCTCGGTGCCCGGCTCCTGTCCGCCGAACTGGTTGCAGGGGAAGCCCAGCACCGCGAGCCCCTTGCCGTGCAGCTTCTGGTGGAGCGCCTCGAGTCCCTTGTACTGCGGCGTGAACCCGCACTGGCTCGCCGTATTGACGATCAGCATCACCTTGCCCTTGTAGCGGTCGAGGCCGACGCTCTTGCCGTGGATGTCCTTCACCTTGAAGTCGTAGATGCCTGCCATGTCCGAGGTTCCCGTATCTAGGTAGCGCGATTATCCCCTGCCCGCCAGCGGTGCGGTCAGCCGGGCCTCCTTGACCTGCCGGCGCCAGATGCGGCCGGGTATCGTCGGCCCCGTGTGACCTCGCTCGGCGACGGGCCCTTCGGGCCTGGCCTGCGGCCGCCTCGCTCAGTCGGACGCGCCGAAGCCGCCGCCGCCGGGCGTCTCGATCACGAACACGTCGCCGGCGTGCATTTCGACACGGCAGGTGGCGCCGAATTCCTCACGGGTGCCGTCGGTGCGCTCGACCCAGTTCCGCCCCGGCGCCCCGGGTTCCCCACCGGCGACCCCGAACGGCCGCGTGCGGCGGCGATTGGCGAGCATGACCGCGGTCATCGGCTCGAGGAAGCGCACGCGCCTCGTCCCGCCGTCGCCGCCACGATGCCGCCCCGCGCCCCCGCTGCCGCGGCGGATCGCGTACGACTCGAGCAGCACCGGGAAGCGCCACTCGAGCACCTCCGGGTCGGTCAGCCGCGAATTGGTCATGTGGGTCTGGACGACGCTCGCACCGTCGAAGTCGGGGCCCGCCCCCGCGCCGCCCGAGATCGTCTCGTAGTACTGGTAGCGGTCGTTGCCGAAGGTGAAGTTGTTCATCGTCCCCTGCGACGCGGCGAGCACGCCGAGCGCACCGTAGAGGCAGTCGGTGATCGCCTGCGACGTCTCGACGTTGCCGGCCACCACCGCCGCCGGGTAGCGCGGGTTCAGCATCGAGCCCTCGGGAATGACGATCGTCAGGGGCTTCAGGCACCCCGCGTTCATCGGGATCTCGTCGTCGACCAGCGTGCGGAACACGTACAGCACCGCCGCCTTGCACACGGCGGAGGGTGCGTTGAAGTTGGTCGGCTGCTGCGGGCTGGTACCGGTGAAGTCGATCACGGCCTCGCGCCGCTCGCGGTCGACGCGAATCGCCACGCGGATCGTCGCGCCGCTGTCCATCTCGAGCGCGAACGAGCCGTCGGCGAGCGCACCGAGCACGCGCCGCACCGATGCCTCGGCGTTGTCCTGCACGTGCTTCATGTAGGCGCGGACCACGGGCAGCGTGAAGTGGTCGGCCATCCGCGCAAGCTCGAAGGCGCCCTTTGCGCATGCCGCCACCTGCGCGCGCAGGTCGGCCAGGTTCTGGTCGACGTTGCGTGCGGGGTAGCGTCCGGAGCAGAGGATCGCCCGCATCTCTGCTTCGAGAAACCGACCTTCCGCGACCAGCTGCACGTTGTCGAGCAACACGCCCTCCTCGTCGACGTGCGTCGAGTCCGGCGGCATCGAGCCGGGCGTGATACCGCCGATGTCGGCGTGGTGACCGCGACTCGCCACGAAGAACTCGGGCTCCGCTGCGCCGATACCCGATCCCTGATCCCTGATGACTGGGAGAAACACCGGCGCGATCACCGTCACGTCCGGCAGGTGCGTGCCGCCGTTGTAGGGGGCATTCAGCACGAACACGTCGCCGGGCCGCATCGTGCCGCGCCGCCGCTCGATGATCGTCCTCACGCTCTCGCCCATCGAGCCGAGGTGCACCGGCATGTGCGGTGCGTTGGCGATCAGGTTGCCGTCGGTGTCGAAGATCGCGCAGGAGAAATCGAGCCGCTCCTTGATGTTCACCGAATAGGCGGTGTTGGCGAGCGTCACCCCCATCTGCTCCGCGATCGCCATGAACAGGTTGTTGAAGACCTCGAGCAGCACGGGGTCCGCCGACGTCCCGAGCGCGTGCGCGCGTTCGGCCGCGACCACGCGCTCGAGCACGAGGTGATCCCGCGGCGTGAGCGTCGCCCGCCAGCCGGGTTCGATCACGGTGGTGGCGTTCGGCTCGCGAATCACGGCCGGGCCGTCGATCGCGTCGCCGGGACGCAGGTCCTCGCGGGCGTACACGTTCGCTTCGCGAAACGCCCCGCCCGTGAACACGCGCTTGATGCGCAAGGGTGCAAGCGGGCCCGGGCGCGGCGCGAACGCCGGCCGCTCGTCGCGAGCGGACTGGGTGCGCCCGACCGCCTCGACCGCGGCGGCCTCGATCACCAGGGGCCGCCCCGGCATCAGGAACCCGTACTGGCGGGCGTAGCGCGTCTCGAACTCGGCGACGATCGGCGCAACCGCGTGCCCGGCCGGCACCTCGAGCGTCGTGTCCGTCCCCTCGTACTTGAGGTGCAGCGTGCGCGTCGCGCCGATCCGCTCCGCGGCCACGCCCTGCGCCGCGATCTCGCCTCGCGCAGCAGCCTCGAGCCGGGCAAACATGGGCTCGACGTCCGCGAGCGAGTCCGCGTCGAGGCGCGCCTCGACGGCCTGCTGCCGCAGCGCGCGCACGTCGGCGAGACCCATGCCGTACGCCGAGAGCACGCCGGCGAGCGGATGGATGAACACCCGCGTCATGCCGAGCGCGTCGGCCACCGCGCAGGCGTGCTGGCCGCCGGCGCCGCCGAAGCAGCACAGCGTGTACTCGGTGACGTCGTAGCCGCGCTCGACGGAGATGTGCTTGATCGCATTGGCCATGTTCTCGACCGCGATCTTCAGGAACCCGTCGGCGATCTCCTCGGGCGTGCGCGCGAATCCGGTCGCCTGCGCGACTTCCGCGGCGAGTGCCGCGAACTTCGTCCGCACCACGTCGACGTCGAGCGGCTCGTCGCCGTGGCGGCCGAACACACGCGGGAACAGCCCGGGATCGAGCTTGCCGACCATCACGTTGCAGTCGGTGACGGCGAGCGGCCCGCCGCGCCGGTACGACGCGGGGCCCGGGTTCGCTCCCGCGGATTCCGGGCCGACGCGAAAGCGCGCGCCGTCGAACGTGCAGATCGAGCCGCCGCCCGCCGCGACGGTGTGGATCTGCATCATCGGCGCGCGCAGCCGCACGCCCGCGACCTCGGTGACGAACGCCCGCTCGTACTCCCCCGCCCAGTGGGTGACGTCGGTCGACGTGCCGCCCATGTCGAAGCCGATGATGCGGTCGAATCCGGCGAGCCGCGAGACCTCGACGGCGCCCACGATCCCGCCGGCAGGGCCCGACAGGATCGCATCCTTGCCCTGGAAGCGGTGCGCGTCGGTCAACCCGCCGGAGCTCTGCATGAACTGCAGCCGGGGACCCGCGCCATCGCCCGCGAGCTCGCGCTCGACCTGTGCGACGTAGCGGCGCAGGATCGGCGACAGGTAGGCGTCGACCACGGTGGTGTCGCCGCGCGAGACGAGCTTCATCAGCGGCGACACCACGTGCGACACCGAGACCTGCGGGAAGCCGATGCGGCGCGCGAGCTCGGCCAGTGCCGCCTCGTGCTGCGGGAAACGGTAGCCGTGCACCAGCACGATCGCGACGGCACGGATGCCGGCGTCGAACGCAAAGCGCAAGTCGCGCTCGGCGGTCGTGGCGTCGAGCGGACGGTGCACCTCGCCGCGGGCACCAATGCGCTCGTCAATCTCGATCACGCGCTCGTAGAGGAGGCTCGGCAGCTCGATGCGGCGCACGAAGAGCTTCGGCCGGTTCTGGTAGCCGATGCGAAGCGCATCGCCGAAGCCGCGGGTGATCGCGAGTACCGTGCGCTCGCCCTTGCGCTCGAGGAGCGCGTTGGTGGCGACGGTCGTTCCCATCTTCACGGCCTCGATCGCGTCGGCGGGAACGGGCGCGCCGGCGGCAAGACCGAGGAGCTCGCGGATGCCCTGCACCGCGGCGTCCCGGTATCGCTCCGGGTTCTCCGACAGGAGCTTGTGCGTCAGCAGGCGGCCGTCCGGCCGGCGCGCGACGACGTCGGTGAACGTGCCGCCTCGGTCGATCCAGAACTGCCACCGTTCGGGCATCAGGTATCGGGGATCAGAAGTCAGAAGTCAGGAACAATGCGTATCGCATGATCGCCGCGTCGGGCATTATAGGAGCCTCGCCTGCCACGCTTTGCACGGGCGGTCACAGGGCCGCCGTCCCCTGACTTCTGACTTCTGACTTCTGACTCCTGAATGCTGGGCATCCTCACCCTCGACACCGCGTTTCCGCGCCTCCCCGGGGACCTCGGCTCGCCCTCGACGTTCGACTTCCCCGTGCGCCACGAGGTGGTCACCGGTGCGAGCGTGGAGGATGTCGTCCACCGCCGCCGCGACACCCTGCTGCCCGCCTTCGTCGACGCGGGCAGGCGGCTTGCGGACGCCGGCTGCGTCGGCATCGCCACGACGTGTAGCTTCCTCGTGCGCTGGCAGCGGGAATTGACGGAGGCACTGCCCGTGCCGGTACTTACCTCCGCGCTGCTGCAGGTGCCGCTGATCGAGCGCACGCTGCCCAAGGGCCTGCGCGTCGGGGTCGTCACCTGCTCGGCCGCGGACCTCGGCGCGGACGCGCTTGCCGCCGCCGGCGCGCATCCGTACACGCCGATCGAGGGCCTCGATCCCGACGGCTACTTCGCCGAGACGATCCGCTTCGGGCGCGGTCACGTCGACCCCGATCGGCTGGCCGACGACACCGTCGCCGCGGCGCGGCGGCTGGTCGGTGCCCACCGCGACCTCGGTGCGATCGTGCTCGAGTGCGCGAGCATGCCGCCCTACCGCGACGCGGTGCAGGAGGCCGTGGGCCTGCCGGTGTTCGATGCCGCGCAGCTCACCCAATGGTTCCACGCCGCGCTCCACGGCGTGCCGGCGCGGTATGCGCGCCGCGACCTCTGGTAATAGAATCGCGCCATCGAGCCTGCACCCGACGCCGCCCCGGGCAGCCCGGTGCGACCGGCTCGCCAACCACGGAGACCTCATGAAGCGCCTTTTCGCCCTCGCCGCCGCGGCGGGCCTTGCCGTTGCATTGCCCGCGTTCGCCCAGACCAAATGGGACCTGCCGTCCGCCTACCCGGCGTCGAACTTCCACACCGAGAACCTGCAGCAGTTCGCCAAGGACGTCGAGAAGGCGACCGGCGGCGATTTCAGGATCCAGCTGCACCCGAACGCGTCCCTGTTCAAGGCGCCGGAGATCAAGCGCGCCGTGCAGGGCGGGCAGGCGCAGCTCGGCGAGATCCTGCTCGTCAACTTCGAGAACGAGGACCCGCTCTACGGCATCGACGGCATCCCGTTCCTCGCCACGTCCTACAAGGACTCGTACAAGCTCTACAAGGCCTCGCGCAAGGCGCTCGAAGCCAAGCTCGACCGGCAGGGCATGATGCTGCTCTTCGCTGTGCCGTGGCCGCCGCAGGGCATCTACTCGAAGAAGCCGCTGGCGAGCGGCGCCGACATGAAGGGACTCAAGTGGCGCGCCTACAGCCCGGCGACCGCCAAGATCGCCGAGCTCGTCGGTGCGCAGCCGGTGACGGTCCAGGCGGCCGAGGTGTCGCAGGCACTGGCGACCGGCGTCATGGACTCGATGATGACCTCGGGCGCGACCGGCTTCGACAGCAAGACCTACGAGCACATCAAGAACTACTACGACACGCAGGCCTGGCTGCCGAAGAACGCCATCATCGTCAACAAGGCCGCCTTCCAGAAGCTCGACAAGCACCAGCAGGCGACGCTGCTCAAGGCCGCGGCCGACGCGGAGGCGCGCGGCTGGAAGCTCTCCGAGGAGAAGAACGGCTGGTACCTCGACCAGCTGAAGCAGAAGGGCATGACCATCGCCAAGCCATCCGAGCAGCTCACCGCGGACCTGCGCAAGGTCGGCAACCTCATGCTGGCCGAGTGGCTGCGCAAGACGGGCGACGACGGCCGCAAGGTGATCGACGCCTACCGCGCGATGTGATGCGCGCGCGCCGCCAGCCCCGGTCCGGCGGCTCAGCGCAATGACGCTGCGCCGCTGCCTCGATGGCCTCTACGACGCCGCCGGGTACCTGGCGGCGTTGTTCTTGGTCGGCACGCTGGCGATGGTGCTGGTCGGCATCGCCGGCCGGCTGCTGCACTTCCACGTGCCGGGGACCGACGCCTACGCCGGCTACTCGATGGCGGCGGCGGGGTTCCTCGCGCTCGCCCACACGCTGAAGCGCGGCGAGCACATCCGCGTGACGCTGCTCATCGAGCGGCTCGGTCCCGCGAGCCGGCGCCGCGTGGAGCTGTGGGCGCTCGGGGTCGGCGTGCTCCTCGCGTCGCTGTTCGCGTACTTCAGCATACGGCTCGCCTGGCAGTCGTACGACTTCAACGACGTCTCGACCGGCAACGACGCCACGCCGCTGTGGATCCCGCAGCTGTCGATGGCCGCCGGCACGCTGATCCTGCTCGTCGCGCTGCTCGACGAGCTGGTGCGCGAGCTCCGCGGCACCCGGCGCGCGCTGACGCAAGTCGAGCCGCGCTTCAACGAGTAGCGCATGGAAGCGCTGATCACCACGTTCCTGATCGTCGCGCTGTTCGGGCTGCTGGGCAGCGGGGTGTGGATCGGCCTCGCGCTTGCCGGCGTCGCGTGGATCGGCATGGAGCTGTTCAGCTCGCGGCCCGCCGGCGACGCGATGGCGGTGACGATCTGGGGCTCGTCGTCGTCGTGGACGCTGACGGCGCTGCCGCTCTTCGTGTGGATGGGGGAGATCCTGTTCCGCACCCGGCTCTCCGAGGACATGTTCCGCGGCCTCGCGCCCTGGCTCGAGCGCGTACCGGGCCGATTGCTCCACACCAACATCATCGGCTGCACGATCTTCGCCGCGGTATCGGGATCCTCCGCCGCCACCTGCGCGACGATCGGCAAGATGACGCTGCCCGAGTTGAAGTCGCGCGGCTATCCCGAGGGCATCACGGTCGGCTCGCTCGCCGGTGCCGGCACGCTCGGCCTGCTGATCCCGCCGTCGATCATCATGATCGTCTACGGCGTCGCGGCCAATGTGTCGATCGCGCAGCTGTTCATCGCCGGCGTGCTTCCCGGGCTGATGCTCGCGCTGCTGTTCTCCGGCTACATCGTCGCGTGGGCGCTCGCGCATCCGGGCGCGGTGCCGGCGATCGCGCACCACACGACGTTCGCACAGAAGCTCGCCTCGTCGCGGCACCTGATCCCGGTGATGCTGCTGATCGGCGCGGTGCTGGGCTCGATCTACGTCGGGCTCGCCACTGCGACCGAGGCCGCGGCGTTCGGTGTCGTCGGTGCGCTCGTCGTCTCGGCAACGCAGGGCTCGCTCAACCGGCGCACGTTCGTCGACAGCCTGATGGGCGCGACGCGCCTCTACTGCATGATCGCGCTGATCCTCTCGGGCGCCGCGTTCCTGACGCTGGCGATGGGCTACATCGGCCTGCCGCGCGACCTCGCCGAGTGGATCGGCTCGCTCGGCTTGTCGCCGTTCGCGCTGGTCGTCGCGCTCGCCGCGTTCTACATCGTGCTCGGCTGCTTCCTCGACGGCATCTCGATGGTGGTGCTGACGATGGGCGTGATCCTGCCGACGATCGAAAAGGCCGGCATCGATCTCCTCTGGTTCGGCATCTTCATCGTCGTCGTGGTCGAGATGGCGCAGATCACGCCGCCGGTCGGGTTCAACCTGTTCGTGCTGCAGGGCATGACGAAGCGCGAGATCACCTGGATCGCCCGGCAGACGCTGCCGATGTTCCTGCTGATGTGCGTCGCGGTGGTGCTGCTCTGGCTCTTCCCCGACCTCGTCACCTGGCTGCCGAGGCAGATGAAGCTCGGGTAGGAGACGATGAGCGACGACGACGCGCTGATCGACGCCTTCTGCGACCAGCTCTGGCTGCAGGACGGCCTCGCCCGGGCTTCGCTCGACGCCTACCGCCGGGACCTCCGCGCGTGGTCGAAGTGGCTCGCGGCGCACGGTGGCCGATTGCTCGGGGTCACGCGCGGCGACGTCGAGGCCTGGCTCGCCGACCAGTTCCGCGCGAAGGCCAAGGCGACGTCGATCGGCCGGCGCCTCTCCGCGGTGCGGCGCTTCTACCGGCTGCAACTCGAGCGCGCGCTCGTGCGCGAGGACCCGACGTTGCGCGTGCGGCCGCCGAAGCGGCCGCGGCGCCTGCCGAAGAACCTCTCCGAAGCGAAGGTGGACGAGCTGCTCGCCGCGCCGGACCCCGGCACGACGCTGGGCCTGCGCGACCGGGCGATGCTCGAGACGCTCTACGCCACCGGGCTGCGGGTCTCCGAGCTCGTCGGCCTGAAACGCTCGCACGTGGCGCTCGACGCCGGCGTCGTCCGCGTCATGGGCAAGGGCAGCAAGGAGCGCCTCGTGCCGCTCGGCGAGGAGGCGATCGCGTGGCTCAAGCGCTGGCTGCGGGACGCCCGCCCTGCGCTCGCGGGCGCGTCGAAGTCGGACCACGTGTTCGTCACTGCGCGTGGCGGGCCCCTCACGCGGCAGGGGTTCTGGGTGCTCGTCAAGCGTCACGCAGTGAAGGCAGGCATTCCCTCGGCGGCGCTGTCCCCCCACGTGCTGCGGCACGCGTTCGCGACGCACCTGCTGAACCACGGCGCCGACCTGCGCGTCGTGCAGCTGCTGCTCGGCCATGCCGACATCTCGACGACGACGATCTACACGCACGTCGCGCGCGAGCGGCTGAAGCGCCTGCACTCGGAACACCACCCGCGCGGCTGACCGTGCCCAGGGAGCGGCTCCCCGTCACCAACGCGATCCGCGTGCTGCGCGAGCACGGTGTGGCGTGGACCGATCACCCCTACGAGT
>CAYQAF010000034.1:0-10276 GCA_964415375.1 uncultured Alcaligenaceae bacterium | reverse complement strand
AAGGGGTCGTCATGGAGGCGGGCCTCGCGGCCCGAACGCGCGTCATCGAGCCGTCATTCTAGCAACGGTGGCGTGGGTCGATCGGCAACGTGCCTCACCTTGCTAGAATCGAACGATCGTTTCCTGGAATGCGATGAGCGATCCCGATCTTCCGTCCGCCGCGCAGGGGGCGGCCCCAGACGTCGTCAGTCCGCCCGCGGGTCCCGGGCCGGCGCAAGGCCGATCCGTGTCTCGCCGCGTGCTCACGGTCGTCGCGGTGGCGCTCGCGGCGGCCGGCGCGGCCGCCTGGCTCGACGTGAAGCGCGAAGCCACGGCGCTGCGCGAGGAGGCTGCGCGGCGCCTCGCGGCCGCCGAGGCATCGGTGACGCTGGCGCGCTCGCGCGGGGACTGGCTGGCAGGCGAGCTCCGTGACGCGCAGGCCAAGCTGGCGCTGCTCGAGGCGCGGCTCGCGGAATCGCAATCCCAGCAGGCTTCGATCGAAGCGCTGTACCGGGATCTTGCGCCGTCCCGTGACGATCTGGCGCTCGCCGAGGTCGAGCAGATCCTGCTGATCGCCAACCAGCACATCGCGCTCGGAGGCGACGTCCCGGCAGCGCTGGCGGCGCTGCAGCTCGCGGAAGGCAAGCTCGGGCGACTCGACCGCCCGCAGGTCGCGCCGGTGCGCCGCGCGGTCGCGCGGGACGTCGAACGGCTCAAAGCCGTCCCATTCACCGATGTCGCGGCGATCACGCAGAAGCTCGATGCCGCGATCGCGCAGGTCGACACGCTGCCGCTCGCCAGGGACGAGCGCCTGCCGCCTCCACCTGCCGAAGTTCCGGCGACGCCGTTGCCGGCGTGGCGCCGGCACCTGGACGATGCCTGGCAGGAGATCCGATCGCTGGTCCGGCTCGAGGTGAGCGATCGCCCGATGGCGCCGCTGGTCGCGCCCGATCAGGCGTATTTCCTGAGGGAGAACCTGCGCCTGCGACTGCTCTCTGCGCGCGTATCGATCCTCGGCCGCCAGGAGGCGAACTTCAAGGCCGATGTGCGCGCCGCGCAGTCGTGGGTCAGGCAGTACTTCGACATGCGCGCCCGGTCGGTACAGCAGGTGTCCGACGCCCTCGGCCAGATGCTCGCGCTCCCGCTGCCGGACGCGCTGCCCGACCTCGGCGCGAGCCTCGACGCGGTGCGCGCGCTGAAGGCCGCGCAGGAGCGACGCGCGGCGACGCCGCCCTCGACGCCGCCCCGGGCGAATCGATAGCGACGATCCATGCGCGGGCTGCTGCTGTTCCTGCTGCTCGGCGCGATCGCGGTCGCGGTCGCGCTGTTCGCGCGCATCAACGTCGGCTACGTGCTCTTCGTGGCGCCACCCTATCGGCTCGAGCTGTCCCTCAACGCATTTCTCGTGCTGGGCGTCGCCGCCTTCGCGCTGGGTTACGCGGTGGCGCGGTTCGCGGCCCGGCTCGGCCGCCTGCCCGCCGACGTGCGGGCGCACCGCAAGGCGCAGTACATCGCCCGCGCGCGTGCGAAGCAGGACGCCGCGCTGGTCGGGCTGCTCGAAGGCCGCTTCGGCCGCGCCCGCGCCGCAGCCGAAGAGGCGCTCGCGATTCCGCATTCCTCGGGGCTCGCGGCACTCATCGCCGCGCGGGCCGCGATGGAGACGCGCGAGTTTGACGCGGCCGAGGAATTCCTGTCGCGGCCCGACGCACAGGTGCCATCGCTGGCGGTGCCGAGGATGATGCTCGAGGCCGAGATCG
This sequence comes from uncultured Alcaligenaceae bacterium, assembly GCA_964415375.1. GTDB lineage: Bacteria > Pseudomonadota > Gammaproteobacteria > Burkholderiales > Casimicrobiaceae > VBCG01. The sequence continues at coordinate 8,540 of CAYQAF010000034.1, read as the reverse complement.
CGCTCGAGCGCGGCCGGGGAGGCGACGCGCTCGTCCGACTCGCGGCACTGAAGGGGGAGGCGGGCGCGCACACCGCGGCGCTGCGCCTCGAGCTGCGCGCGCTCGCGCTGGCGGGACGGCACGCCGAGGTGCCGCCGATCGTCGACCAGCTCGAGAAGCGCAAGGTCTACGACAAGAGGCAGGCGGAGCTGCTGCGTGCTGTCGCGCACGCCGACGCGCTGCGCGGCCTTGCCGCGGACGCCGCCGGCCTGCGCGCCTACTGGCACCGCCTGCCCGACGCGGAACGCACGAATTCCCGCGTCGCGCATGCGGCGGCGCGGAGCTTCCTGGTCCTGGGCGGGGACCGCGAGGCTGCCGAGATCGCGGCGACAAGCCTCGAGCGGCACTGGGACGCGGAGCTCGTCTCGCTGTACGCGGGGTGCCGGTTGCCCGACGCCAAGCCGCAACTCGAGCTCGCCGAGCGCTGGCTGGCGCGACACAGCGAGGACGCGACGCTGCTCGACGCGCTCGGTCGCCTGTGCGAGCGCGAGCAGCTCTGGGGCAAGGCCCAGACCTACTACGAGGCGAGCCTTGCGCTCGACGACGGCTGGCGTACGCGAGTGGCGCTGGGCGAGATGCTCGCCCGCCTCGGCCGCGCCGATGCGGCCAACGCGCACCTCGCCGCCGCGCTGAAGCTCGCGCTCGCGGAGCTCGAGCGCGGCGCGGCGCCGCGATGATGTCGTTAGGTCGGGCGGAACTCAATAGATAAATATTATCGACTGTCTAATTTAATTAGATTTGCGAAGATAACGCGAATCGTTATTATTACGGTCATCGACGCGGACCGCCCGGCTGCTCTGGCCCCACCCCCGGGACCCGCCGGGGACGCCCCGCCCGGAGACCGCCATGACCAAGACTCTGTCCTTCGCCGTCGTCCACTTTGTCGTCGCGTTCGGCGTGGGCTACCTGCTGACGGGGAGCATCGTGGTCGGCAGCGTGCTCGCGCTGGTCGAGCCAGCCGTCAACACCGTGGCCTTCCACTTCCACGAAAAGGTCTGGAAGCGCATCGAGGCACGCCGCGCGCGTGCCGCGGCTGCGCCGCGCTACGACGCGCGCGCCTCGGCTTCGGCGGCGTAAGTGAAGCTGTCGGCGAAGAACTCGTCCGGCGACAGGTTGCGCGACTCGACAAAGGTCTTCCGCGCGACGTCGATCATCCCCGGCGCGCCGCAGGCGTAGACCTGGTAGCCGGAGAGATCCTTGAAGTCGTCGAGCACAGCCTGGTGGACTAAGCCGGTGCGCCCCGGCCAGCGGTCCGAGGGCCGGGGCTCGGAGAGCACCGGGATGAACGTGAAGTTCTCGTGCTCCTGCTGCCAGCGTCCCGGCACGTCGGCCATGTAGAGATCCGCGAGCGAGCGCGCGCCCCAATAGAGCACGATCGGGCGGTCGACCTCGTGGTGGAATGCGTGCGCCAGCATCGCCTTGATCGGGGCGAAGCCCGTGCCGCCGGCGACGAAGAGCATCGGCTTGTCCGACTCCTCGCGCAGGTAGAACGCGCCGAGCGGGCCTTCGATGCGCATGATCTCGCGACCCTTCCAGCTGCCGAACACCTGTTCGGTGAAGAAGCCGCCGGGCACGTGCCGCATGTGCAGCTCGATCAGGGTGTCGTCGTGCGGGGGCGTGGCGATCGAGAAGCTGCGCCGCTTGCCGTCCTTGAGCAGGAAGTCGACGTACTGGCCGGCCAGGTACTGCAGCCGCTCGTTCGCCGGCAGCTTGAGCTTGACGACCGCGACGTCGGGCGCGGGCTTGTCGATCGACTCCACGCGCACCGGCAGCCGCTTGATCGGGATGTCGCCGGCACGGCGCACCTCGCGCACCTTGATCGTGAGGTCGGTCTTCGGTCTCGCGCAGCAGAACAGCGCAAGCCCCGTGCGCTTCTCGTCGTCGGTCAGCGTCGTGGCCTGGTGCGGCCCGTAGTCGACCTCGCCTTCCAGGATCTCGCCCTTGCAGCTGCCGCAGGCGCCGTTGCGGCAGCCGTAGGGCAGGATGAGATCGGCCTTCATCGCCGCTTCGAGCACGGTTTCGTCGGTGGCGCACGCGAACGCGTGGTCGCTGGGCTTTATAATGATCTGCGGCATGGCGCTACGGGTTGTCGGTGCGTCGCCGGAATCGACCCCACGGCTCGCGTTCACACGTCGAAGTGCTTCGTGTTCTCCTGATCGGCTGCGGCGACGTCGCGATGCGCGCGGCGGGCTACCTGAACGGCCGCGCACGACTTTGCGGCCTCGTCCGTCGCATCGAGGAGGTGCCGCGTCTGCGGGCCCACGGCGTGGCGCCGATCGTCGGTGATCTCGACGATTTCCGCACGCTGCGCCGACTTCCTGCGGCACCGTTCGGGGTGCTGCACTTCGCGCCGCCTCCGGGCGAAGGACGTGACGACCCGCGCACGAAGAAGCTGCTGGCCGCGCTGACGATCTCGGGCAGGATACCACAGCGATTCGTCTACATTTCGACGACGGGCGTGTACGGGGACTGCGCCGGCGCGCACGTGAGCGAGACGCGCGTGCGCCGTGCAGAGACGCCCCGCGCACGCCGTCGCGTCGCTGCCGAGAATCGGCTGCGTGCGTGGGCGGCCGCGCACGGTGTTGTGCTGACGATCCTGCGCACACCCGGCATCTACGCCGGGACGCGTCTGCCGATCGACCGCATCCGGCAGGGCACGCCGGTGCTCGCCGCCGAGGACGACGTCTACACGAACCACATTCACGCCGACGACCTGGCGCGGGCGGCGGTCGCCGCCTTGTTCCGCGGCAAGGCGAACCGTGCCTACAACGTGACCGACGACGCCGAGCTCAAGATGGGCGACTGGTTCGACGCCGTCGCGGACGCGTTCAAGCTCGCGCGTCCGCCGCGCGTGACGTGGGAAGAGGCCGAGGCGCGGATCGCGCCGATGATGCTGTCGTTCATGAGCGAGTCGCGGCGCCTTGCCAATGCGCGCATGAAGCGCGAGCTGCGCCTGCGCCTGCGCTACCCCGTGCCCCAGGCCCTGCTCGACGAAGTCGCGCCCCGCGACCTGCGCAAGCAGCTCGCACTGCCGCTTTAGCGCACGCCGGCAGCGCTCCGATGCAGGCGCCAAATCCGGTCGCGCCGACACGCTGGCAGCGGGTGCGCGGACGCATCGACGCCTACGAGCGGCTGCTGCGCCTCGACAAGCCGATCGGCACCGCGCTGCTCCTCTGGCCCACGCTCTCGGCGCTGTGGCTCGCGACCGAGGGCGCGCCGTCGTGGCTCCTCGTGGTCGTGTTCGTTACCGGCACCGTGCTCATGCGTTCGGCCGGGTGCGCGGTCAACGACTGGGCGGACCGCCGCTACGACGCCCGCGTCGAGCGCACGGCGTCGCGGCCGATGGCGACCGGCGAAGTCGCGCCGCGGGAGGCGCTGCTGCTCGCGGCGGTGCTCGCGTGCTGCGCGTTCCTGCTCGTGCTCGCGACCAACCTTACTGCCGTGCTGTGGTCGTTTCCCGCGGTGCTGATCGCCTTCGTGTATCCGTTCTTCAAGCGCTTCTTCGCGCTGCCGCAGGCATTCCTCGGCATTGCCTTCAGCTTCGGCATCCCGATGGCCTTCGCGGCCGCGCAGGGACAGGTGCCGCCGTTCGCCTTTGCGCTCACCGCGATCAACCTGTTCTGGGTGATCGCGTACGACACCGAGTACGCGATGGTCGACCGCGACGACGACCGCAAGATTGGCATCCGCACTTCGGCGATCACGTTCGGGCGCTTCGACGTCGCGGCGATCGCGCTTTGCTATGCCGTATACGTCGCGGGCATGGCCTGGGTCGGCGTCGAGCGCGCGATGGGCCCGGTCTACTTCGCCGGGGTGACCGTTGCGGCAGTGCTCGCCACGTACCACGTGGTCCTGATCCGCGGTCGCGAGCGGATGGCGTGCTTCCGCGCCTTCCTGCACAACCACTGGCTCGGGCTTGCGATCTTCGCGGGGATCGCACTCGACTACGCGATCCGGCTCTCGGCGTGGCCCCAACGCTGATGCCGACGCGCCGGCGCGGCCTGCCGCCGATCGTCGACGCCGGCACCCGCGTGCTGGTGCTCGGCAGCTTCCCCGGGGTCGCGTCGCTCGCGGCCCGGCAGTACTACGCGCACCCGCGCAACCACTTCTGGCCGATCCTGGGCGCGATCCTGCGCGAGCCGCTGCCCGAGTTGCCCTATGCCACGCGGCTCGCGCGACTGCGCGTGCACGGCGTGGGCTTGTGGGACGTCATCATCGCCTGCCGCCGCGAGGGCTCGAGCGACGGCGCGATCCGCGACGCGACGCACGGCGATCCGGCGCGCATCCGGCGCCTCGCGCCACACGTCGCGCTCGTGTGCTTCAACGGCAACACCGCGGCGTCGGTTGCCCCCGAATGGTGCGCGGCAGGCTACCGGACACTGGTTCTGCCGTCGACCAGCCCGGCTCATACCCGGCCCTTCGCCGACAAGCTCGCTGCCTGGTACGTGCTCGGTCGGGCCCTGAGCGATCCGCGCACATAGCGTCGGTGGCGGTTCCTGATCCTGATCAGGAAATCGGCAATGCAGAGCGGGGACAATAGCGTGGCGTCGCGTGGCGCGATCGTCCCGGCGCCGGTGGCAGTCCGTCGCGGCTCGCAGGTTCCCGCATTCGCCGCGCGCCCTCCCTGCACGGAGAATCCATGGCTTTGCAGCAAGTTCGCCCCACGCTGCCCAGCGACGACAAGCGCTGGAAGCTCGTCAACGGCACCATGCGCCGCAACGGCTATGCCGGGCACGCGCTGATCGAGACCCTGCACACCGTGCAGGACGCGTTCGGCTATCTCGACGAGTCGTCGCTGCGCTTCGTTGCCGGATCGCTGGATCTGCCCCTGTCCAAGGTCTACGGCGTCGCCACGTTCTACCACCTGTTCATGCTGAAGCCGAAAGGCCGGCACGCCTGCGTCGTGTGCGCCGGCACCGCCTGCTACATCAAGGGCGCCGGCGGGCTGGTGGACGCGGTGGAGCACCACTTCGGCGTGAAGCCCGGCGAGACTACCGGCGACGATCGGCTGTCGGTGCTGACCGCGCGTTGCGTCGGCGCCTGCGGGCTCGCGCCCGCGGTGGTGATCGACGGCAACGTGCTGGGCAAGCAGACGGCGGACGGCCTTGTGGCGAAGATCGGGGAACTGCGATGAACGTCGACGAACTCGCCGAACTGGCCCAGACCTATCGCGACGAAGAGGCCCCCCTCAGGCACGAGGTGCGCGTGTGCATGGCGGCGAGCTGCCAGTCGTCGGGGGCGGCCCCCGTGCACGACGCGCTCGAGAAGGCCTGTGCCGATCGCGGGGCGTCGTGCAAGGTGAAGGGCGTCGGCTGCATGGGCCTGTGCTCCGCGGGGCCGCTGGTGGCGGTGGCCGACCACGGTGCGGACCTCGCCCACTCGACGCTCTACCGCGACGTGAAGCCCGAGGACGCCGCGGACATCGCCGCGAGCGTGGACGGCGTGCCGGTCGAGCGGCTGCGCTGCCCGACGGACCAGCCCTTCTTCGCGCGCCAGCAGCGCATCGTGCTCGAGAACTCGGGCGTCATCGACCCCGAGAGCTTCCGCGGCTACGTCGCGGCCGGCGGCTACGCGGCGCTGGTGAAGGCTCTCTCCGAGATGACGCCCGCGGAGGTCGTGCAGGAGGTCATCGCGAGCGGCCTGCGCGGTCGCGGCGGCGGCGGCTACCCGACGGGCCTCAAGTGGTCGACGGTCGCCAAGATGTCCGACGTGCAGAAGTACGTCGTCTGCAACGCCGACGAGGGAGACCCGGGCGCGTTCATGGACCGGGCGGTACTCGAGTCCGACCCGCACCGCGTGCTCGAGGGCATGGCGATCGCCGCATACGCGATCGGTGCGAACAAGGGCTACGTCTACGTGCGCGCCGAGTACCCGCTGGCGGTCGAGCGGCTCACCACCGCGATCCGCAAGGCGAAGCGCTCGGGCTTCCTCGGCAGCAAGGTGGCTGAGACGCAGTTCGCCTTCGAGATCGAGATACGCCTCGGCGCCGGCGCATTCGTCTGCGGGGAGGAGACCGCGCTGATGGCCTCGATCGAGGGTCTGCGCGGCCAGCCGCGGCCGCGGCCGCCCTATCCCGCGGAGTACGGGCTGTGGGGCCATCCGACGCTGATCAACAACGTCGAGACGTTCGCCAACATCGCGCCGATCGTCCGCAACGGCGGCGCGTGGTTCGCCTCGATCGGCACGCCGAAGTCGAAGGGCACGAAGGTGTTCGCGCTCGCCGGCACGATCGAGAACACCGGGCTGATCGAGGTGCCTATGGGCACGACGCTGCGCGACATCATCGAGGTGATCGGCGGCGGCATTCCTGGCGGCAAGGCGGTCAAGGCGGTGCAGACCGGCGGGCCCTCGGGCGGGTGCGTCCCCGCGCCGGAGCTCGACATCCCGGTCGACTACGACAGCCTGAAGTCGCTCGGCACGATGATGGGCTCGGGCGGCATGATCGTGATGGACGAGACGTCCGACATGGTCGACGTCGCCCGCTACTTCATGGAGTTCTGCATGACCGAGTCGTGCGGCAAGTGCGTGCCCTGCCGCGTGGGCACCCAGCAGATGCACGGCCTGCTCGACCGCATCGCGCGCTCGCAGGGCACCGCGCGCGACCTCGCACTGCTCGAGGAGCTCTGCGAGGTGGTGCAGGCCACCAGCCTCTGCGGGCTGGGGCAGACCGCGCCCAACCCCGTCGTGAGCACGCTGCGCTACTTCCGCGACGAGTACGAGCGCAAGCTCGTGCCCGGCGACTGAATCGATCGAACACCACAGGTCCCTCCCGCATGCCCCTGCCCACCGCACCGCCCGGCGTCCGCGTCGTCACGCTGGAGATCGACGGGCGCGACTTCTCCGCGCGCGACAACGACTCGATCATCGAGGTTTGCCGCGAGAACGGCATCCCCATCCCGAGCCTCTGCCACCTGGACGGCCTCTCCGTGTGGGGCGCCTGCCGCCTCTGCATGGTGGAGATCGCCGGGCAGAACCGGCTGTTCTCGGCCTGCTCGACACGCGTTGCCGAGGGCATGAAAGTCACCACCGACAGCGAGCGGCTGCGGCGCTACCGGCGCACGATCGTCGAGCTGCTCTTCGCGGAACGCAACCACGTCTGCGCGGTCTGCGTCTCCAACGGCCACTGCGAGCTGCAGACGCTCGCGCAGCGCTGCGGCGTCGATCACGTGCGCGTGCCGTACCGGCAGGCACGCTACGCGGTCGACAGCTCGCATCCGAACTTCCGCCTCGACCACAACCGCTGCGTGCTGTGCACGCGCTGCGTGCGCGTGTGCGACGAGATCGAGGGCGCGCACACCTGGGACGTGATGGGCCGCGGCGTCGACTGCCTCGTGATCTCGGACCTCGCCAAGCCCTGGGGCGAGAGCGAGACCTGCACGAGCTGCGGCAAGTGCGTGCAGGTGTGCCCCACCGGCGCGCTGGTGAAGCAGGGCACGTCGGTCGGCGAGATGGTCAAGGACCAGCACTTCCTGCCGATCCTCGCCCGACGGAGGCAGACGCGATGAGCCCGAAGGGCCGCCCCGAGGGCGAATCAATTCCGGAGCGCGTCAGCGCGGAGGGTAGTCCAGTGAGTCCGAAGGGCCGCCCCGAGGGCGAATCAGCCCCGAAGCGCGTCAGCGCGGAGGGTAGTCCAGTGAGCGACGAGAGCACGCGACGCATCACCGTCGCCACCGCGTGGCTCGACGGTTGCTCCGGCTGCCACATGTCGTTCCTCGACATCGACGAGCGCCTGTTCGAGCTCGCCACGAAGGTGGACATCGTCTACAGCCCGCTCGTCGACGCCAAGGTGCTGCCCGAGCACGTCGACGTCGGCATCCTCGAGGGCTCGGTGAGCAACGAGGACGACCTCGAGAAGGCGCGCGCCTTCCGCAAGTGCTGCACGCTGCTGGTGAGCCTCGGCGACTGCGCGGTCAACGGCAACGTGCCGGCGATGCGCAACCAGTTCAAGCTCGCCGACGTGATGGACCGCGCCTTCCGCGAGAACGTCACGACGCACCCGGTGATCCCCGTCGCCTGCGTCCCGGAGCTCCTGTCGCCGGTGCGGCCCGTGCACGACTGCGTGCCGGTGGACGTCTACGTGCCGGGATGCCCGCCGCGGGCGGACGCGATCTGGTACGTCCTCTCCGAGCTGATCGAGGGCCGCACCCCGGATCCCGCGACGGTCACCCGCTTCGGCGCGTGACCTGCGACCGACGCGCCCGGGTCGTCGAACCACCGCGCCATGCGCCGCCCCGAACCGTAACGACCCCATCACCCGAGCACCGATACCATGAGCCGCATCGTCACCATCGACCCCGTCACTCGCATCGAGGGCCACGCCCGCATCACGCTCACGCTCTCCGACGCGGGCAAGGTGGAGGACGCGCGCTTCCACCTCACGCAGTTCCGTGGCTTCGAGAAGTTCTGCGAGGGGCGGCCCTATCGCGAGATGCCGGCGCTCACCGCGCGCACCTGCGGCATCTGCCCGGTGAGCCACATCCTGGCCTCGAACAAGGCCTGCG
>CAYQAF010000033.1:0-10334 GCA_964415375.1 uncultured Alcaligenaceae bacterium | reverse complement strand
CGAGCAGCACGTAGGTGAGCGACTGGCCCCGCCACCGGCCGAACAGTTCGCGGTCGTCGGGCGCGGTGAAGCGCGCGATCAGCGTGTTCGCGGGGTCGGTCAAGAGCTCGGTCAAATAGCGGCCGCTGCCGTCGTCGCGAGGCACGCCTTCCCACCACAGCGCGATCGGCTCGCCGGGAGGAACGCGCCCGTAGTCCTGCTCGATGTTGCTGCACGCGACCGGGTGCGGGCCCGCCAACGGGCGCGGCAATGCATCGGCCAGCGGATCGGCAAGCGCGGCGGACGGCGCCGCGAGCGCGACCAACACAGCGACCGCCGCCAGGCCCCTCGCGAGTGCCGCCACGCGCGCCCGTGCGCCCGGGGACGTCAGAACTGCTCCGCGGCGAGCTCGAGCGTCGCTTCGCCGCCGTGGGTCACGGCGCGGGCGAGCCCGGCAGCCTGCGGCAGCACCGTCGCCGCGTAGAAGCGTGCCGTGCTGATCTTGGCACGCATGAACGCGGCATCACCGTCGTTTGCGGCGAGCTTGCGCGCAGCGACGAGCGCCGCGCGGCCGAGCTGCCACGTACTCGCGACGATGCCCCACAGCTTGAGGTAATGCACGGCACCGGCGTGCACCGCGCGGGTGTGCGTCGCCGACGACCTCACGACCCACTCGACAGTGCTCTCGAGCGCGACGAGGGCCTCGGCAAGCGAGGCGCCGATCGGATGCAGCGCGGGGTCCGCGTGGCCGGTCAGCTGCGTCGCGACCTTCCCGATCTCGGCGATCACCGCGCGCGCGCTCGCGCCGCCGTCACGGGCAGTCTTGCGGCCCACGAGGTCGTTGGCCTGGATGCCGGTCGTGCCCTCGTAGATCGTCGTGATCCGGGCATCACGCAGGTACTGGGCGGCACCGGTCTCCTCGACGTAGCCCATGCCGCCGTGGACCTGCACGCCGAGGGAGGCGACTTCCTGCCCGGTCTCGGTCGAATGGCCCTTGACGATCGGGATCATCAGGTCGACGAAGGCCTGGTGCGCCTTGCGCGCCTGCGGGTCCGGGTGGCGGCGCGCGTGATCCATCGCGGAGGCCGTGACGTACGCGACGGCGCGCAGCGCCTCGGTGTGGGCGCGCATCGTCATCAGCATGCGCCGCACGTCCGGGTGCTCGATGATCGGCCCGGCCTTCGCCGCCTTGTCGAGGCCGACCGCCTTGCCCTGCACGCGGTCGCGGGCGTAGGCGACGGCGCGCTGGTAGGCGCGCTCGGCGATGCCCACGCCCTCCATGCCGACCGAGAAGCGGGCCAGGTTCATCATGATGAACATGTACTCGAGGCCGCGGTTCTCCTCGCCGACCAGAAAGCCGACCGCGCCGTCCTTGTCGCCGTAGGCCATCACGCAGGTGGGGCTCGCGTGGATGCCGAGCTTGTGCTCGATCGACACGCACTTGACGTCGTTTCTGGCGCCGAGCGACCCGTCGTCGTTGACCAGCACCTTCGGCACGACGAACAGCGAGATGCCCTTGACGCCCTCGGGGGCGTCGGGCGTGCGCGCGAGCACCAGGTGGATGATGTTCTCGGTGTAGTCGTGCTCGCCGTAGGTGATGAAGATCTTGTTGCCGTGGACGCGGTAGCTGCCGTCCCCCTGCTTCACCGCCTTCGTGCGCACCGCGGCGAGATCGGAGCCCGCCTGCGGCTCGGTGAGGTTCATCGTGCCGGTCCACTCGCCCGACACCATCTTCGGCAGGAAGCGCGCCTTCTGCTCGTCGGTGCCGACGAGCTCCAGCGCCTCGATCGCACCCTGCGTCAGTAGCGGACAGAGGTCAAAGGCCATGTTCGACGAGTGCCACATCTCCTCGACCGCGGTGGCGACGATCTGCGGCAGGCCCTGACCGCCGTGGTCGGGACTCTTCGACAGGCCGTTCCAGCCGTTCTCGCAGAACTTCCAGTAGGCGTCGCGAAACCCGGCCGGCGTCTTCACCGTGCCGTCGTCGCGGAATTCCGCACCCTCCTGGTCGCCGCTCCAGTTGAGCGGGTCGAGCACGTCGGTGGCGAACTTGGCGGCCTCGTCGAGGATCGCCGAGACGACGTCCGGCGCAGCCTCTTCGAAACCGGGCAGCTTCGAGACCTGCTCGAGTCCGGCGAGCTCGTTCAGCACGAACTGCATTTCAGCAAGGGGGGCGCGGTAGGTGCTCATGGATGCCTCGGAAGTCGAATGTACCGAGAAGGCTAGCGCGCGGCGCCTAGAGCAAGGCTACTAAACGCCTCCGCCAGCCGCAGCGGCCGGCGCGCGGTCCCCCTGGCGTACCGGTGCAACGCGACGGGCGCGTTCCGGCGGTTCAGCCCGAAAGTTCCTGCGTGAGCGCGGGGACGATCTCGAACAGGTCGCCGACCAGGCCGTAGTCGGCGACCTGGAAGATCGGCGCCTCGGGATCCTTGTTGATCGCGACGATGACCTTGCTGTCCTTCATGCCGGCGAGGTGCTGGATCGCCCCCGAGATGCCGACCGCGATGTAGAGATCGGGGGCGACGACCTTGCCGGTCTGGCCCACCTGGTAGTCGTTCGGCACGTAGCCTGCGTCGACTGCAGCGCGGGAGGCCCCCATCGCGGCGCCCAGCCGGTCGGCAAGCGCTTCGAGGAGCTTGAAGTTCTCGGCGCTGCCGAGCGCGCGTCCCCCCGAAACCACCACCCGCGCACCGGCGAGCTCCGGGCGTTCGGACTTGGTGAGTTCCTGTCCCGTCACCCGCGTCTTGGCGACGTCGGCCGCTGCGGCCCTGGTCTCGACCTTGGCCGCGCCGCCGGTGGCGGGTGCCGCGTCGAAGGCCGTCGTGCGGACCGTGATCACCTTGACCGCATCCTTCGACTGCACGGTCGCGAAGACGCTACCGGCGTAGATCGGCCGCACGAACGTGTCGGGCGCGTTGATCGCGGTGATCTCGGAAACCTGCGCGACGTCGAGCCGCGCGGCGACACGGGGCATCACGTTCTTGCCGAAGCCGGTCGCCGGGGCCACGAGGTGGGTGTAGCCGCCAGCCACTTCGAGGATCTGGGCCGCGAGATTCTCGGCCGTCGGCTGCGCGAGGTGCGGCGCGTCGACGTGAATCACGCGGGCGACACCCGGTACCGCGGCGGCGGCCTGCGCCGCTGCACCAGCCCCGCTGCCCGCGACGAGGACGTCGACGTCGCCACCGAGCTTCGTCGCGGCGGCAATGGCGTGGAGCGTCGAGGACTTGAGCGCGTGGTGGTCGTGTTCGGCGAGGACGAGGGTGCTCATGGCGTCGGGCGATGGCGGAGGTTGCGGAACGTGCCGCGGGGATGACGGCGGTCGGCGGATCGGGCGGATCGGATCAGGAAACGACCTTGGCCTCGTTGCGGAGCTTCGCGACCAGCTCCTTCACATCGGCGACCTTGCCGCCGCCCTGGCGCTTGGGCGGTTCGGCGACACCGAGGATCGCGAGGCGTGGCGCGACGTCGACACCGAGCGCGTCCGGCTTCACGACCTCGAGCGGCTTCTTCTTCGCCTTCATGATGTTGGGCAGCGTCGCGTAGCGCGGCTCGTTCAGCCGCAGGTCGGCCGTGACGACCGCGGGCAGTGCGGCCTCCACGGTCTCGTTGCCGCCGTCGATCTCGCGCTTCACGGTCAGCTTGCCGTTGCCGACCTCCACCTTCGAGGCGAACGTCCCCTGCGGCCAGTCGAGCAGCGCGGCAAGCATCTGGCCGACCTGGTTCGCATCGTCGTCGATCGCCTGCTTGCCGAGGATCACCAGCTGCGGAGCTTCCTTCGCGACGATGGCCCGGAGGAGCTTCGCGACCGCGAGCGGCTGCAGGTCGACGTCGGTCTCGACCAGGATCGCGCGGTCGGCGCCGATCGCCAGCGCGTTGCGCAGCGTCTCCTGGCACGCGGCGGGACCGCAGGACACCGCGACGACCTCCGTGGCAACCCCCTTCTCCCTGAGGCGCACCGCTTCCTCGACTGCGATTTCGTCGAAGGGATTCATCGACATCTTGACGTTCGACGTGTCCACGCCGGAGCCGTCCGGCTTGACGCGGACCTTGACGTTGTAATCGACGACCCGCTTGGCGGTGACCAGGATCTTCATGGGGGTTCGGCGCAGAGGGAGGACTGCACCATTATAGTCCCGCGCAGGAACGCCTCCCGAACCTCGGACCGTGCAAAAGAAAACGCCGGGCGGTACGCGCGTGGCGTGCCGCCCGGCGGGCGCGACTGGGGGAGTCCGCGCCTGGAGGAAATCGATGCGCGTGGGCGAGCCGTGCCTAGCTGCGTGGCGCCGGGGTCGAGGGCTCGCTCTCGGCGGTCTCGGTGCTGCGCTCGCCCCTGACCTCGATGCGCCCGGGCACGATCGCCACCGGAATCGGGGAATCCTGGGGTGCATGGCGGGCGATCGGCGGCAGCGCGTCCGGCAGCGCGCGCGATGCGGGTACGCTCCCGAACGCGGCGAGGACCCCGCCCAGCACGAGCGCCGCGAGCGATACCGCGGCGCCCAGTGCCGTGATCCGTACCTCGAATTCGTTGCGTGTCATGGCACAGCCTCCGCTTCGTGGTCCAGGCTTCGCCGGGTGTCGCCCCGCGGCATGCGTTCCGCGCGATCCGGTCAGCGTATTGGATGCGGTACGCCGCGTCGGCGGATTCACCGCATCCGTCGTGTCCGAACCGGATTCTGGACGCCGGGTGTGACGCCCTCAAGCAGGAGATGACGAACCGCGCGAAAGCCGGCGCGAATGCGAGCCGGCGGCGACGAAACGACGGACCACGAGCACTCGACCGGCCGGTCCGCGCGGGCCCCGGCAAGCGGCTACAGCCGCTTCAGCTGCTGGTCGATCGCGCCGAAGATCGAGTGGCCGGTCGGGTCGCGCATCTCGATCCTCACGCGATCACCGAAGCGCAGGAACGGCGTGACCGGCGCGCCCGACAGGATCGTCTCGACGACGCGCTGCTCGGCGATGCAGGAATAGCCGACGCCACCCTGCGCCGCCGGCCGACCCGGGCCATCGTTCTCCTTGTTCGAGACCGTGCCGGAGCCGACGATGCTGCCCGCGACGAGGGCACGGGTCTTCGCGACATGCGCGATCAGGTCGCCGAAACCGAACGTCATGTCGACGCCCGCGTCCGGCCGGCCGAACAGCGCGGCGTTGAGATGCGTGACGAGCGGCAGGTGCACCTTGCCGTCCCGCCAGGCCGCACCCAGCTCATCGGGCGTGACGGCCACGGGCGAGAACGCCGACGCGGGCTTCGACTGGAAGAAGCCGAAGCCCTTGGCGAGCTCCGCCGCGATCAGGTTGCGCAGGCTCACGTCGTTGACGAGCATCAGCAGGCGGACGCCACCGAGCGCCTCCGCCGCGGGCGTGCCCATCGCAACGTCGCCGGTGACGACGGCGACCTCGGCCTCGAAGTCGACGCCCCATGCCTCGTCGCGAAGCGCGATGTCCTCGCAGGGTCCGAGCATGTGGTCGGACGCCCCCTGGTACATGAGCGGATCGGTCCAGAACTCGGGGGGCATCGTCGCTCCCCGCGCGCGCCGCACGAGTTCGACGTGGTTCACGTACGCGGAGCCGTCCGCCCATTGGTACGCGCGCGGCAGCGGCGCCATGGCGGCCGCCGCATCGAAGCGCACGGCGTCGGACAGGCGGCCGGCGCAGAGTTCGCCCGAGATCACGCCGAGCGCCGGCGCGGTCCGCGTCCAGTCGTCGAGTGCGGATTGCAGCGTCCGCGCGATCTCCGGCACTTCGACGCAGCGCGCGAGGTCGCGGCTCACGACGACGAGCCGTCCGTCGCGACTGCCGTCGCGCAACGTGGCGAGCTTCATGCTCCCTCCTCTGCGCCGTGCGCCGTAACCGACCGACGCCGATCGTGCGTTCTCATCGGCGTCTCGTCCGCGTCCCGATGGCGCCTCGTTGGCGTCTCATCTGGGCCTCAGCGCGAAGCCGTCGGCGCGATCCTCGACGTCCCACCCGGCGTCGGCCAATGCCTTGCGCAGCCGGTCCGCGTCCGCCCAGTTCCTCGCCTTGCGGGCGTCCGCGCGCGCCTTCGCGAGCGCCTCGATGGCCGCGGGCACTTCGACTGCCTTCGGCTGCCACGTCGCCAGTCCGAGCCCCAGAACCTCGTCGAACTTCGCGAGCGTCGCGCGTCTCGCCGCCGCCGGCGCGTCGCCGCGCAGCGCCTCCCACGCGACCGCGAGCGCCCGCGGCAGGTTGAGATCGTCGTTCAGCATTTCCGTGAAACGCTCGACGAGCGCCGGGTCGGCCTGCGCCGCCGGCTCGACGGGCAGCGCGTGGAAGCCCTGCCGCATGCGGTCGAGCCCGGTCTGCGCCGCGTCGAGCGCCTCCCACGTGAAGTTGAGCTGGCTGCGGTAGTGACCGGTGAGGCACAGGTACCGAAACGCGATCGGGTCGTAGCCGCGCTCTGCGAGCGAGGCGATGCGCAGGAATTCACCGGCAGACTTCGCCATCTTGGCGTCGTTCGAGAGCAGGAAGTAGCCGTGCATCCAGAAGTTGGCGAGCCGGGTGCCTACGCGCGCCTCGGTCTGCGCGATCTCGTTGGTGTGGTGGACCGGGATGTGGTCCTCGCCGCCACAATGGATGTCGAACCAGTCGCCGAGGTACTTCTGGGCCATCGCCGAGCACTCGATGTGCCAGCCCGGGAAGCCCGTGCCCCAGGGACTGTCCCATTCCATCTGCCGCTGCTCGCCCGGCGGCGAGAACTTCCACAGCGCGAAGTCCGTCGGATGCCGCTTTTCGCCCTGCTCGACCCGGTGACCGGCGGCGAGCCCGTCCTTGTCGAGGCGCGCGAGACGTCCGTAGCCGGGCTGCTTCGACGTGTCGAAGTAGACGCCGTCGGCTGTGGCGTAGGCGAAGCCCTTGCGCTCGATGTCGGCGATGAACTCGATCTGCTCGCGGACGTGGTCGGTCGCGCGGCACAGCACGTCCGGGGACTCGATGTGGAGCGCCGTCATGTCCGCGAGAAAGGCGTCCGTGTAGAGCTGCGCGATCTCCCAGGCGGTCATGCCGGTGCGCCGCGCACCCTTCTCCATCTTGTCCTCGCCGGTGTCGGCGTCGGAGGTGAGGTGGCCCACGTCGGTGATGTTCATCACGTGCCGCACCCGGTAGCCGTTCCAGCGCAGCACGCGCTTCAGCAGGTCCTCGAACAGGAACGTGCGGAAGTTGCCGATGTGCTGGTAGTCGTAGACCGTCGGCCCGCAGGTGTAGACGCCGACCGGGCCACCAGGCTCGAGGGGCACGAACGGACGCAGCGCGCGTTCGTAGTTGTCGTACAGCGTGAGCGGCTTCGGCATGGCGACGGCAGTGCGTGAGGCGCCGATTATCGCAGGTCGGGACCGGCCGCAGCCCCGATCGGCTTCGCCATGACGAAGTCGTCCATCACGAATCCGCGACCGATGTCGACGACCACCGACTCGCGCACCTCGAACCCGCAGCGTCGGTAGAACCCGATCGACGCCGCGTTGTGCTTGTTGACGTTGAGCACCAGCGTGGACGCGCCGTCGGCCCGCGCGGCGGCCTCGACGTGCCCGATCAGGCGCCGGCCGGCGCCGCGACCGTGCAACTGCTGCAGCACGTAGAGCTTGTCGAGCTTGGTGGTCCTCGCCTCCCCGGCCCGACACCACGCGGCGAAGCCCACCGGTTCCCCGCCGGCGCGCGCGATCGCGAGGCCGGCGCCCGGCGTTTCGAGGAACGGCACCAGCGCGGGCTCGGCGTAGCCCCGCGCCAGCATGTAGTCGATCTGTTCGTGCGTGATGATGCCAGGGTAGTGGCGGCGCCAGATCACGCCCGCGAGCCGCGCCACGGTGGCGAGGTCGTCCACCGTCGCCGCGGCGATCGACAGCCCCTCGGTCGCTGGGTCCATGCGGTGAATCTAGCACGCGTGCCGCCAGGGTGAGCTGTGCGATCATTCCAGCGCCGCCTCCCGCTCGCCTGCGTCCGCCGTGACCCTTGCCGCCTTCGCGTTCCTGTTCGCCGCCGTGCTCATGAACACCGGGGCGCAGCTGCTGCTTAAGGCCGGCACCAACGCGCTCGGCGTGATCACGCTGACCCGCGACGACTGGGCCGCGACGCTGTGGCGCATGGCGACCGAGCCGCACTTCGTCGGCGGCGTGGTGATCTACATGGTGAGCCTCGTCGTCTGGATCATCGGCCTGTCGCGCGTACCGGTTTCGATCGCCTTCCCGATGCTGTCGCTCGGCTACGTGCTCAACGCCATCGCCGCGCACTACCTCTTCGGCGAGGTGGTGACGGCCAGCCGCTGGCTGGGTATCGGCTTCATCGTGCTGGGCGTCTGGCTCGTCGCGCGGGGCGCGTAGCCGCGTGTGCACCACAGGCGCGGGGCGCCATCGATGATCGCCGCGGAACTCGACGCGCTACTCACGTCGCGCGACGCGGCGCGGCTCGACGCTGCGCGGGCAGGTGTACCCGCAGGCTCACCCGAGGCGCTTGCGCTCGAGGGTGAACTGCTGCGCCGACGCGGCGAACCGGCGCGGGCGCTGCCCTTGCTGAACGGCGCCCTCGCGAGGCGACCCGACTGCCGCGCGCTGCACCACGCGACCGCGCTCGCGCTCGCGGCCAGTGGCGACAAGGCAGCGGCGCGCGCGCGCTGGCAGTCGCTGCTCGCGTCGTTCCCGGACGACACGGCCGCGCGGTTCCAGATCGCGGTCACCTGGCACGACGAGGGCCGGCTCGACGACGCGGCGCATTGGTACGAGGCGCAGGCCGCCGCAGTACCCGGAATGTTCGCGGCGTGGTGGAATCTCGGGCTGGTGCAGGAGGCGCGCGGCGCCGTGGCCGCTGCACTTGCGGCCTACGAGCGCGCGGCAGACGTCGCGCCGAGCGACCCGCGGCCTCTGGCACGCGCGGCAGCGTTGCACGGCGTCGCCGCGAGGCTCCCCGAGGCGGTGGCACGGCTCGACCGTGCGATCGAGCTCGCCCCCGACGATGCGACGCTGCACTTCGCGCGCGCCGCGCACCGGTCGAGCCTCGCGCTGCATCGCGAAGCGCGCGAGGACCTCGTCCGTGCGGTGGACCTGCAGCCGGGCAACGCAGCGGGCGGTTCGGCGCTCCTCCTCGAGCTCCAGTACGACGACTCGCCCGCTGTGCGCACCCGACTGGACGATGCGCGCAGCGCGTGGGCACGCCGTCACGCGCGGGGCCTGCAACGCACGCTTGCCACAGCGCCGGCCCGGGCACGACTGCGCGTGGGCTACCTGTCGCCGCGGTTCGGCGACGCGCCGCCGGGTGCGCTGCTGCTGCCGGTGCTGGAGGCCCACGACCGCGAGCGCTTCGAAGTCGTCGCGTTCGCGTCGCATGCCGCGCAGGGACCGATCGCGGAACGCGTGCGTCGCGCCGTCGACCGCTGGCACGATCTCCCGCGCGACGATGCGCAGGCGCTCGAAACGATCGCGGGCGAGGATCTCGACCTGCTGGTCGACCTCACCGGGCACGCGCCCGGCAACCGGCTGCCACTCCTCGCCCACCGCCCGGTCCGGGTGCAGGCCGCCTGGCTCGACGCGTTCGATGCCTCCGGCGTCCCGGCGATCGACTTCCTGTTGAGCGACGCCGTCCACACGCCACGCGACGAAGCGCCAGCCTTCGGCGAGCGGCTCGTGCTGCTGCCGCACGCGCGCTTCGCCTACCGCCCCCCGCTGCCGATCCGCGCGACGCCGCCCCCCGCATCGCGCCGCGGTTACGTGACGTTCGGCTCGTTCAATCGGCATGCGAAGCACACGGACGACGTGGCGCGGACCTGGGCACGAATCCTCACGGCGATCCCGGGCTCGCGGCTGTCACTGCGTTCGGCGGCCTACCGGGCCGCCTCGACGATCGATTTCGTCCGGGATCGCTGGCGCGTGCTGGGCGTGCCGGTCGAGCGCGTCAGCTTCGAGCCGTTCGTGCCGCTCGAAGCGCTGCACGAGGCCTATGCGGGCATCGACGTCGCGCTCGACCCGTTCCCGTTCACCGGCGGGGTCACCACCTGCGACGCCCTCGCGCACGGCGTCCCCGTGGTCACGCTGCATGGCCGCACGATGATCGGCCGCCAGGGCGCTGCGCTCTGTCGTGCCGCCGGCGAGGACGCGCAGGTCGCCGCGGATCCGGACACCTACGTGGCGATTGCGATCGAGCTCGCCGCCGGCGCGTCGGATGCCCGCGCGCGACTCGAGCGTGCCCGTCGCGTCGCCGCCTCGCCGCTCTGCGACGTCGCAGGCTTCACGCGGGCGCTGGAACGCGCCTTCATCGCCATGGTCGAAGCGGGCGCCGTCCCCGGCCCGCCCCTTGCGATCGACGCGGACCCGGCGCGGAGCGCGTGTAGAATCCGCCCCGCTCTCCGCGCGTCCCGT
>CAYQAF010000032.1:0-10407 GCA_964415375.1 uncultured Alcaligenaceae bacterium | reverse complement strand
GTCTCGACGAAGCGCAGGAACTCCGCCGTGGGCCCGCTCGCCTCGCCCTCGACGACGAGCAGCGGATGCTCGATGACGAGGTCCGGCATCGTCGCCTTCGTGCGCGCGAGCGCCGCTCCCAGCACCCGTCCGCGCGTGGCCGCGACCGTCAGCCCGGGACCCTCGAAGCGCACGTCGGCATCGATGCCGGTGATCACCGGCCACCCGTTCGCGTAGTCGAGGAGGACGTCGCGTGCCTTCGCCGTGAGGAGGAACTTGCCGTCGCGGCCGCCAGGGAACGGGAACCGTGCCAGGTCGCCCTTGATCGCGACCTCGCCCTCTTCCGCCGTCCCGGCGAGGAGCGAGTCCCGGACCCAGTTGCGCGTCAGCGCGCTGATCGTGCGCGGCAGGTACGCGTGGACCCTGCGCACATCCCCGCGCGTCAACCGGGCGGTCAGGTCGACGAAGCCCGGGCCCTTGGGCCGCGAGCTCCACGTTCCGCTGGCCTTGCCGGCCAGGTCGGCATTCGCGAACTCGACGTCCTCGAGGCGAACCTCCACCCCACTGGCGTCGCGATTCCAGTGTATGCGCCCGCTCGCGGTGTCGACGACGAGCGGCTCGAACAACACCCGCGGCAGGTCGATCGTCGCCTCGCGGCTCGACAGGCGCAACGACCCGCCGCGCTCCGTCGCCTCGAACGCGCCCGACAGGCGCGTGAACCCGGGCAGCGACTCGTGCGCGCGGACGCCGAGGTCGTGGAACGTGCCCCGCGTGCGGAACGACACCGGTTGCGCCAGCGGCCCCTCCCAATCGACCGCGGCCTCCGTCAGCGTGCCGCGGGGGGCGTGCCGCGCAACGTGTTCGCGAACCACGTTCGGCAGCGGCAGGTATGCGGCCAGCGAGGTGAGCGGCGCGAGCTCGAGGTGGCTCACCGCGATCCGTCCGTTGCGCGTTTCGCCGTCGTTGCCGAGCTCGTAGCGGAGCACGACGTCGGCAGGGACGACGCGCACGCCGTCCGGCGCGACAAACGAGAGCTCGCGCGCCGTGACCGCGTAGCGAGCGCCCGAACGCTCGAAGGCGATGCGCCCGGCGAGATGGACGAGATCGAGCGGCGGCAGCTTCTCGCCGAGCCGGGCGCGCACGTTGGCAAGCTCCACGTCGGCGACGAGGCCCTCGGGAATCCCGTCGTGGACGTCGAACCAGAGGCGCAGCGCGCCCGCGCCGCTCTCCACGGGAATCGGCAGTGGCAGCCATTCCGACCATGCGGCGACGTCCGCGTAGTCGAGGCGCACGTACATGCGCCCGTTGGCCTGATTCCACCCGCCGCCGCGCAGCGAGGCGAAGTCGCCGCGCACGTCGATCGGGGCGGCGATCTCCGGCGGCGGCGTGCCCTTGAGACCGAAGCGGTGCCGCCCGAAACCCCTCTCGAGGCGCAGGCTGACCTGGTCGAGCAGGAGCTGCGGCGCGTTGCGGAGATCGTCGTTCCAGGTGACGAGTGCGTCCTTGACGACGATTTCGCGCTGGTTCAGCAGCCACGCACTGAATCCCGGGCCCGCTTCGCCGTCCTGCGGATCGAACTCGATGCCCGCGACGTCGATGCGTCCGGAGGTGTCCCTGCGGAGCGACATGCGCGGCCGGTCGATCCGCAGGGTCCGCAGCCGCACCTCGCCCACGAGGAGCGACGTCCAGGAGACCACGGCCGAGACCTCCGCGAGGTCGATCAGCGGCTGCGCCGCGACTCCGGCGCGGTCGCGTACCCGCAGGCCGCGCACGGTGACGACGGGATTCCAGCCGTCCCAGCTGGTGGCGATGCCGTCGATGTCGACCGGATGCCCGAGCTCGCGGGCAAGGAGCGCCGCGACGTCCTCGCGATGCGAATCGAGCCGCGGCAGGACCACGTAGCGCACGCCCAGCATCGCGAGGCAGGACAGGATCACCGCGGCCGCCAGCGCATAGCGGCCCCATCGCAGCAGCCGGCTCACGGGCGTCCGCGTCACGAGGGATGAAGTGGCAGCGACCCCGGGAGGCATAATGTCGAGACTGTCGGCCATTGTAGCGGAACGGCCCGTCCCGCTCTCCGGGGATCCCCGGCGCCAGACCCGACCCCGCCCCTCCATGGACCTCGATCGCGCCCTTGCGTTCAGCCGCTACGCGCAGCGCACGCTGGCCGCGCAACCGGCGCTCGCCGACTGGCTGGTCGCCCACCTCGACGCCCCCTTCGACTGGGACGAGCCGCGGCGGGACATCGCGGTCGCAGCCGATTCCGGCGACGCCGCGACGCTCGCCCGCACGCTGCGACAGTGGCGGGCGCAGCTGATGGTCCACACCATCGCACGGGATCTGACGCGCCGGGCCGATCTGGCCGAGGTCTGCGCCGGTGTCACCACGCTGGCCGACGTGGCGATCGACGCCGCCGTGCAGTTCCATCACCGCGCCCTCGCGGCGGACTTCGGCGAGCCCATCGGTGCCGAATCGTCGGCACCGCAGGCGCTCGTCGTCGTCGGCATGGGCAAGCTCGGTGGCGCCGAGCTCAACGTCTCCTCCGACGTCGACCTGGTGTTCCTCTACGCCGAGGACGGCGATACCGACGGCCCGCGGCAACTGTCCAACCGCGAGTTCTTCGAGCGCCTCGGCCGGCGCGTGATCGCTGCGCTGCACGAGATCACGGCCGACGGGTTCGTGTTCCGCGTCGACATGCGGCTGCGACCGTATGGCGAAAGCGGCCCGCTCGCCGTGCCGTTCTCGGCGCTCGAGCAGTACCTGATCACGCAGGGGCGCACCTGGGAGCGCTATGCCTGGCTCAAGGCCAGGGCCCTCACCGGCGACGCGGACGCCGCGCTCGCTGAGATCGTCACGCCGTTCGTATTCCGCAAGTATCTCGACTACGACGCCTACGCGGGGTTGCGGGACGTCCACCGGCAGATCCGCGAGCAGGGCGCGCGACGCGACTATGCCGGCAACGTGAAGCTCGGCGAAGGCGGCATCCGCGAGGTGGAGTTCGTCGTGCAGGCGCTGCAGATCGTGCGTGGCGGCCGCGAACCCGCGCTGCGCGTGCGCGGCACGTTGCCGGCGCTCACGGCAATCGAGCAGCGCGGCTTGCTGCCCCAGGGGACGGTGCCGATGCTCCGCGATGCCTACGTGCACCTGCGCAACGTCGAGCACCGGCTGCAATACCGCGACGACCAGCAGACGCAGACGCTGCCCGCCGACGCCGTCGAGCGCACCCTGCTGGCCGAGGCGACCGGCGCGAAGGACGCCGCGGCGTTCGACCTCGCGCTCGCGGCGACGCGGCGCGAGGTATCCCGGCAGTTCGGCTCCGTGCTGGGCGAAGCGCCCGGCGAGCGCTCCGAGTCCCCCGTGGCTCTGGTCTGGAGTGCCCCCGACGCGGATGGCTCGGGCGAGGCACTCGCCGCCGCGGGCTACCGTGATCCGGAAGCGCTGCTCGGTCGGCTCCGCGCGGTCCAGGCGCACCCGCGCTACCTGCAGTTGCCATCACTGTCGCGCGACCGCTTCGATGCACTCGTGCCGCAGCTGCTCGAGGCAGCGGCGCACACGGCAACCGACGGGCTCGACCCGCAGGACGTGTTCATCCGCCTGCTCGACTTCCTCGAGTCGGTGAACCGCCGCAGCGCCTATCTCGCACTGTTGATGGAGCATCCCCCGCTGATTCCGCGGCTCGCGCACCTGATGGGCGCCTCGGCATGGGCCGCGCTGTACCTGACGCGTCACCCCATCCTGCTCGACGAGCTGCTCGACGCGCGGCTGCTCCTCGCCGAGCCGGACTGGGGCGCATGGCACCGCGAGCTCGCCCGCGCGCTCGCCAACGCCGGCGACGATGCCGAGGCGCAGATGGACGCGCTGCGCCACTTCCAGCACGCGCAGGCGTTCCGGCTGCTCGTGCAGGACGTCGCAGGCCACCTGACCGTCGAGCGCCTCGCCGACCACCTGTCCGCGCTTGCCGACACGATCCTCGACGCGACGGTCGCCCACTGCTGGCGGATGATGCGCGGCGCCGAGGCTCCGCCGCCGCGCTTCGCGGTGATCGGCTACGGCAAGCTGGGCGGCAAGGAACTGGGCTACGCGTCCGACCTCGACCTCGTGTTCCTGTACGACGTCGCCCAGGACGACCCCGACGCCGACGCGATGCCGCAGCGCTATGCGCGGCTGGCGCAGCGGGTCAACACCTGGCTCACCAGCATGACCGCCGCGGGCCACCTCTACGAGACCGACCTCCGGCTGCGCCCCGACGGCGAGGCCGGCCTCATCGTGTCGAGCCTAGGCGCTTTCCGCCGCTACCAGCGCGAGCACGCCTGGACGTGGGAGCACCAGGCGCTGACGCGCGCGCGCTTCGTCGCCGGCGATCCTGCGATCGGCGCGGCGTTCGAGGCCGAGCGCGACGCCATCCTGCGGCTGCCGCGCGACGCTGGCAAGCTTGCCGCCGACGTGGTGGAGATGAGGCGCCGGATGCACGACGGCCACCCCAATCCGACCGCGCTCTTCGACCTCAAGCACGATCCGGGAGGGATGGTCGACATCGAGTTCGCCGTCCAGTTCCTGGTGCTTGCCGGCGCGTGTGCGCACCCGGCGCTGACGCGCAACGCCGGCAACATTGCGCTCCTCCACCTCGCAGGGAACCTGGGGCTCGCGCCCCCCGACCTCGGCCACGCGGTCGCCGACGCCTACCGCGACTACCGCCGGCAGCAGCACGCGCTGCGCCTCGCCGGCGCGCGACATGCGCGGATCGATACCGAGCGCTTCGCCGCGCAGCGCGATGCCGTGTACGCACTCTGGCGCCACGTGTTCGGCGCCGACTGGCAGCACCCGCGGGGATGAGCGCCACGCAGGGGACGCCCCGGCGTTTCGGCTAGAATTCCGGAATCGAGGACAGGGAGACCACGACGATGTCGATGGCGGAACGCGACGGTTGGATCTGGTACGACGGCAAGATGGTGCCGTGGCGCGACGCGAGCACGCACGTCCTGACGCACACCCTTCACTACGGCATGGGGGTGTTCGAGGGCGTGCGCTGCTACAGGACCGACGCCGGACCCGCGATCTTCCGGCTCACCGACCACACCGAGCGTCTGCTCAACTCGGCGAAGATCTTCGGCATGAAGATTCCCTACTCCGCCGACGAGCTCAACGAGGCGCAGAAGGCCTGCGTGCGCGACAACAAGCTCGACTCCTGCTACATCCGGCCGATCGCCTTCTATGGCAGCCACGCGATGGGGGTCGCCGCCCGCTCCAACCCGGTGCGCGTGGCGATCGCCGCCTGGACCTGGGGTGCGTATCTCGGTGTGGAGGGACTCGAGAAGGGCATCCGCGTGCGCACGTCGTCGTACACGCACCACCACCCCAACGTGACGATGTGCAAGGCCAAGGCGGTGTGCAACTACGCGGTGTCGATCCTCGCCAACCAGGAGGCGACACACGAGGGCTACGAGGAGGCGATGCTGCTCGACCCCCAGGGCTTCCTCTGCCAGGGATCCGGCGAGAACGTGTTCATCGTCCGCGACGGGGCCCTGCACACGCCGGACCTCGCGGGCGGCGCGCTCGAAGGCATCACTCGCGCGACGATCATCGACTTCGCGCGCGAGCTTGGCATCCCGGTGATCGAGCGGCGCATCTCGCGCGACGAGGTCTACATCGCCGACGAGGCGTTCTTCACCGGCACCGCGGCAGAGGTCACGCCGATCCGCGAGTACGACAACCGCCCGATCGGCAACGGCGCGCGCGGCCCGGTGACCACCCGCCTGCAGTCGCTGTTCTTCGACACGGTCAACGGGCGCAATCCGACCCGGTCGAGCTGGGTGTTCCGGGTGTGACGATGGGCAAGCCGAGCGACGCCCCTCCGGTGGTCGTCGAGCCCGGCGATCTCCCGGTGTACTGCCCCAACCCGGCGATGCCGCTGTGGAGCTCCCACCCGCGGGTGTTCCTTGACGTCGAGCAAAGCGGCACGGTACGGTGCCCCTACTGCAGCACCGAGTACCGGCTCGCAGGCGGCGCCCGCGCCGGCCACGCTTGATCGACCACGGGCCGCACTGCGGCCCGTCCCGCTTCGAAGCGCACGTTCCGTGACCGCCGAGCGCATCCTGGTCGTCGCGCCGTCCTGGGTCGGCGACGCGATCCTCGCAGAGCCGCTGATCGCGCTCTTGCGCGAGCCCTACGAAGATCCGATCGTCGACGTGCTCGCGCCGCCGTGGTGCGCGCCGGTCTTCGGCCGCATGCGCGGCGTGCGCCGGCTGCTCGAGACGCCCTTCGCGCACGGCCGCCTCGGCCTCATGGCGCGCCGCAAGCTCGCACGCGAGCTCGTGCCCTTGCAATACACCCGCGCGATCGTGCTCCCCAACTCCTGGAAGTCGGCACTCGTGCCGTTCCTCGCGCGCATTCCACGGCGCACGGGCTACGTGGGCGAGTTCCGCTACGGCCTGCTGAACGACGCGCGCCGGCTGGACGCCAAGGGCCTGCCGCGGCTCGTCGACCGGTTCGCCGCGCTGGCGGCCTCGCCCGGGGCGCTCGTGCCGACACCGCCCGGTCCGGTGCTCGTGCCGGACGTCGCCAATCGCGGCGCCGCGATGCGCGCGATGCGCCTGCGCACCGATCCTGCGGTGGCCGTCCTGTGTCCCGGCGCGGAATACGGCCCGGCGAAGCGGTGGCCGCCGACGCACTTCGCCGACCTCGCCGCACGCTTCGTCGCCGACGGCCTGCAGGTGTGGCTGGTCGGCTCGCCGAACGACAAGCTCGCCGCCTCGTCGGTGCTGCAAGCGGCGGGCGAGCCGGGGCGACGCATCCTCGACCTCACCGGGCGCACCGACCTCGGCACGGCGATCGACCTGATGTCGCTCGCATCGGTCGTCGTCTCCAACGACTCCGGCCTCATGCACGCAGCGGCCGCGGTCGGCGTGCCGGTGGTCGCGCTGTTCGGCTCGTCGTCGCCCGTGTACACGCCCCCGCTCTCCCCGATCGCGCACGTGGCGAAGATCGACATCGAGTGCAGTCCCTGCTTCAATCGCGAGTGTCCGCTCGGGCACTTCAAATGCATGCGTGAGCTCTCGCCCGACGTGGTCTACAATCTCGCGCGCTCTGCCGCCCCGCCCCCCTAGCCATGGGCAAGCCCCGAACCCCGCCGATCTACACCTCGCCGCAGGACGCCGCGGTCGCGTTCTACCAGGCGTTCGAGGCGCGCGACCTCGACGCGATGATGGTGGCGTGGGCCGACGACGAGGACATCGTCTGCGTGCACCCCGGCGGCACGCGCCTCGTCGGATACGACGCCGTGCGGTCGTCGTGGGAGCAGATGTTCCGCAGCGATACGCGGCTCTCGTTCCGGCTCGACGAGATCGTGGTCATCGAGACCGTCGGACTCGCGATGCAGAGCGCGATGGAGTACGTGCACACGGCCGACGGCAAGCACCGCGGCACGGCGATCGCCACCAACGTCTTCCTGCGCACGCCGGCCGGCTGGCGCCTGGTGTGCCACCACGCGTCGCCGGCGCCGCCGATGGCGGCCGCCGAGAACAAGGGCGCGCTGCACTGATTCAGGTGCCCGTGCCGCCGACGGTAAGCGCCTCGATCCGCAGCGTCGGCTGGCCGACGCCGACCGGCACGCTCTGGCCGTCCTTGCCGCAGGTGCCGATGCCGGAGTCGAGCCGCATGTCGTTGCCGATCATCGACACGCGCGTGAGCACGTCCGGGCCATTGCCGATCAGCGTCGCACCCTTCACCGGATAGGCGAGCTTGCCGTCCTCGATCTTCCACGCCTCGGCGGCCGAGAACACGAACTTGCCGCTGGTAATGTCGACCTGGCCGCCGCCGAAGTTCGCCGCGTAGAGCCCGCTCTTCACCGAGGCCAGGATCTCCTCCGGGTCGCGGTCCCCGCCCAGCATCACGGTATTGGTCATGCGCGGCATCGGCAGGTGCGCGAACGACTCGCGGCGCCCGTTGCCGGTGACTGGCACCTGCATCAGCGACGCGTTCATGCGGTCCTGCAGGTAGCCGCGCAGGATGCCGTCCTCGATCAGCACGGTGCGCTCGGTCCGGTTGCCCTCGTCGTCGACGTTGAGCGAACCGCGCCGCAGGGCGATCGTGCCGTCGTCGATGACGGTGACGCCCGGCGCGGCGACACGCTCGCCGACGCGGCCGGCGAAGGCGCTCGTGCCCTTGCGGTTGAAGTCGCCCTCGAGCCCGTGGCCGATCGCCTCGTGCAGCAGGATGCCGGGCCAGCCGGGCCCGAGCACGACGGTCATCGTGCCTGCCGGGGCGGGGCTCGCGCGCAGGTTGAGGAGCGCCTGGTGCACCGCCTGCTTCGCGTATTGCGCGAGCACCGCATCGTCGAAGTACGCGTAGTCGAAGCGGCCGCCGCCGCCCGAATAGCCCTGCTCGCGGCGCCCCTGCTCCTCGACGATCACCGTGATCGACACGCGGCAGAGCGGCCGCACGTCGGCGACGATCTGCCCGTCGCTGCGTGCGATGACCACGGTCTCGTGCTCGCCGGCGAGCGAGGCCATCACCTGCACGACGCGCGGGTCCGCGTCGCGCGCCATGCGTTCGAGGCGATGCAGCACCCCGACCTTCGACGCGTCGTCGAGACTGCCCACCGGGTCGCCCAGCGGATAGAGCGCCCGCGTGCCGCCGGCGCGCGTCAACGGCGCGACGTTCGACTGCCCCTGGCGCCCGATCGCGCGCACGGCGACGGCGGCCTCGTCGAGTGCCGCCTGCGACACGTCGTCGGAGTACGCATAGGCCTGGCGCTCGCCGGTGACGGCGCGCACGCCCACGCCACGGTCGATCGAGAACGTCCCCGACTTGACGATCCCCTCCTCGAGGCTCCAGCTTTCGAAGCGCGAGTGCTGGAAATAGAGGTCGGCAAAGTCCACGTCGTGCGTGTGGATCGAAGCGAGCACGCGGTCGAGCGCGGGCCGGTCGAGCGCGGCCGGCGCGAGAAGCTCGTGCTCGGCATCAGCAAGCACGACGGGAACAGGGTCTTTCGGCATCGAGCGGGGCTTCGTGAGTCGGTCGAAGAGGCAGTGTACAGGTGGGGCCGCCCGCGCCTCGACTCAATGATGGCCCGCCCCCGCGCCGAGGTAGGTGGCCGCGACTTTCGGATCGGACTCGAGCTGCGCCGACGGGCCGTGCACGGCGAGGTCGCCGGTCTCCAGCACGTAGCCGTAGTCCGCGACCTTGAGCGCGGCGCGCGCGTTCTGCTCGACGAGCAGGATCGACACGCCGCCCGAGCGCAGCTCGGCGACGATGCTGAAGATCTCCCTGACAATCAACGGCGCGAGGCCGAGCGACGGCTCGTCGAGCATCAGCAGCTTCGGCTTGCCCATCAGCGCCCGCCCGAGTGCCAGCATCTGCCGTTCGCCGCCCGAGAGCGTGCCGGCCATCTGCGAGCGTCGCTGGGCGAGGCGCGGAAAGCGCTCGTAGACCTCGGCGAGCGAGCGCTTCGCCTCGGCGTCGCCGTGGCGGCGGCGCGCGAACGCGCCGAGCGCGAGGTTGTCGGCGACGCTCATGCCTGCGAACAGCTCGCGGCGCTCCGGGACGAGGATCAGGCCGCGCGCAACACGCTGCTCGACCGTGAGGCGCTCGACGGGCTCGCCCTGATAGCTCACCGTGCCGCGCGAGGGCAGCAGGCCCATCACCGCACCGAGCAGCGTCGTCTTGCCCGCGCCATTCGGCCCGATCACCGTGACGATGCTTCCCTCTTGCATCGACAGCGAGACGTTGTGCACCGCCTCGACCTTGCCGTAGGCAACCGACAGCTCGCGAACCTCGAGAAGCGGCGCGCGCATCGCTCTATGCACCTCCCAGGTAGGCTTCCCGGACGCGCGGATTGCGCTGGATGTCCGCGGGCTGCCCCTCGGCGAGCTTCTCGCCGAAATCCATCACCACCAGGCGGTCGGTGAGCCCCATCACGAAGTCCATGTCGTGCTCGACCAGCAGGATCGTCATGCCCTCCGCCTTCAGCGAGCGCAGCAGCGCGGCGAGTTCCTGCTTCTCCAGGTAGCGCAGGCCGGCGGCGGGCTCGTCGAGAAGCAGCAGCACCGGGTCTGCGCACAGCGCCCGCGCGATCTCGACGATGCGCTGCTGGCCGAGCGCGAGGCTACCGGCCGCGTCGAAGGTGTGGGCGGCAAGCCCGCAGCGCTCGATGGCGCGCGCGGCTTCGGCACGAACGCGTGCCTCCTCCACGCGGTCGAGCTTGAGCGCCGCGCGGACCACGCCGGTGCGGCCGCGCAGGTACGCACCAAGCGCGACGTTGTCCAGCACGCTCATCTGCGGGATGAGCTTCACGTGCTGGAACGTGCGCGCCATGCCGCGCGCGGCGATCTCGTAGGGCGGCGTGTGGCGGATCGACGCGCCGAGGAACGCGACGTCGCCCGAGGTGAGTGCGAGCCCGCCCGAAATGAGGTTGAACGTCGTGCTCTTGCC
>CAYQAF010000031.1:0-10453 GCA_964415375.1 uncultured Alcaligenaceae bacterium | reverse complement strand
CGGCATCGCGCTCGGCAGCTGGTGGGCCTATTACGAGCTCGGCTGGGGCGGCTGGTGGTTCTGGGATCCGGTCGAGAACGCCTCGTTCATGCCCTGGCTCGTCGGCACCGCGCTGATCCACTCCCTCGCCGTCACCGAGAAGCGCGGCACGTTCAAGGCCTGGACGGCGCTGCTCGCGATCGCCGCGTTCTCGCTGTCGCTGCTCGGCACGTTCCTCGTGCGCTCCGGCGTGCTCACCTCGGTGCACGCGTTCGCGACCGACCCGGAGCGCGGCGTGTTCATCCTGCTGTTCCTCGCGCTGGTGATCGGCGGCTCCTTGCTGCTCTTCGCGCTGCGCGCGCCCCGGATGGGCACCGGCGGGCGCTTCGAGCCGGTATCGCGCGAGTCGCTGCTGCTCGCGAACAACGTTCTGCTCGGCGTGGCGTGCGGCACGGTGCTGCTCGGCACGCTCTACCCGCTGTTCCTCGACGCGCTGAACCTGGGCAAGATCTCCGTCGGCCCCCCGTACTTCGACGCGGTGTTCGTGCCCGTGATGGCGCCGCTGGTGTTCCTGATGGGCGTGGGCCCAATGGCGCGCTGGAAGAAGGCCGAGCTGCCCGACCTCTTCACGCGCCTCAAGTGGGCCTTCGTTGTCTCGCTGATCCTCGCGATCGGGCTGCCGTTCCTCGGCGGCAAGTGGTCGCCGATGGTCGCGTTCGGCCTGCTGCTCGCACTGTGGATCGTCACGACCAGCGTGGTGAACGTGCGCGAACGCATCGCCGGTGCGCAGGGCGGCGCGATGGCCCGGCTGGCGAAGCAGCCACGGGGCTACTGGGGAATGCTGCTCGCACATCTCGGCGTGGCCGTGTTCATTGTCGGTGTCACGATGGTGAAGGGCTACGAGGTCGAGCGCGACGTGCGGATGGTGCCCGGAGAGTCCGTCTCGGTCGGCGCGTACACGTTCAGGTTCGAAGGCACCGCCGAGCGCATCGGCCCGAACTACCGCGCGGCGCGCGGCACGTTCGACGTCGCGAAGAACGGCGTCTCGTTCGAGAAGCTCCACCCGGAGAAACGCGTCTACAACGCGCAGGGCATGCCGATGACCGAGGCCGCGATCGACAGCGGCATCTTCGGCGACCTGTACGTGTCGCTGGGCGAGCCGGTCGACGGCGCGGCCTGGACGGTGCGCGTCTACCGAAAGCCGTTCGTGACGTGGATCTGGGGTGGATGCGTGCTGATGGCGCTCGGCGGGCTGCTCGCGCTCACCGACCGCCGCTACCGCCTCGCGGCACGCCGCGAGGACGCGCTGCCCGCCGGCGCCGCGCCCGCACGCTGACCGTCGATGAACCGCAAGTTCCTCATCCCGCTCGGCGTCTTCGCCGTACTCTTCGCCTTCCTGCTGGTGGGCCTGGGCTTGAATCCGCGCGAGGTGCCCTCCCCGTTGATCGGCAAGCCGGCACCCGCGTTCGTACGCAACCAGCTGCACGCCCCCGACAAGACCATGGGCACGGCCGACATGAAGGGCCAGGTGTGGCTGCTCAACGTGTGGGCGTCGTGGTGCGTCGCCTGCCGCGAGGAGCATCCGCTGCTCGTCGAGCTCGGCAAGGCGAAGCTCGTTCCGCTCGTCGGCCTGAACTACAAGGACGAGCCTGCCGCGGGCATGCGCTGGCTCGCGCAGCACGGCGACCCGTACACGCTCTCCGTCGTCGACCGCGACGGTGCCGTGGGCCTCGACTTCGGCGTCTACGGCGTGCCGGAGACCTTCGTGATCGACAAGGCCGGCGTGATCCGCTACAAGCAGATCGGCCCGGTTACCGTCGAGGCGCTCGAGAAGAAGATCCTGCCGCTCGTGCGCGAACTGCAGAAATCATGACGAACCAATCCACGATCCCAGCCCTCGCGGCCGCGCTCGCGATGGCGCTGGCGCTCGCCGTCGCACCGGCGTTCGCCTCGGACGCGGCGCCGACCGAGAAGGACCCCGTCGCCCAGGCGCGCGCGGTGAAGCTCTCCGAGACGCTGCGCTGCCTCGTCTGCCAGAACCAGACGATCGCCGACTCCAACGCCGAGCTCGCCGTCGACCTGCGCCGGCAAGTGCGCGATCAGATTGCCGCCGGGAAGTCCGACGACGAGATCATCACCTACATGACCGACCGCTACGGCGACTTCGTGCTCTATCGCCCGCCGGTCAGGGCGACGACGGTGCTGCTCTGGGGCGGGCCGGCGCTGCTCCTCGCCATCGGCGCCTTCGTGCTGATGCGGATCATGCGCGAGCGCCGGGCGGCGCCCGAGGCCCCGCCCCTCACCGCCGAGGAGCGCGCGCGTGCCGACGCGCTGCTCGCGTCAACGACGAAGAAGGACCCCGCGTGACCACGTTCGTCCTGATCGCGGCGGCCATGCTCGCCGCCGCCTGCGCATGGGTGCTCGTGCCGCTGCTCACGCGCCGGCACGTCGCCTCGATCGACCACGAGTCGTCGAACCTCGCGGTCCTGCGCGACCAGCGCGCCGAGCTCGAGGCGGACCTCGGCAATGGCGTTGTCTCGGCCGAGCAGTACGAGATCACCCGCGCCGAGCTCGACCGTCGCGTGCTCGACGAAACGCACCGGTCCGAGCCGGACGTGGCGGCGACGCCGCGCCGTTCGGGCGCATGGACCGCCGCTGGAATTGGCGCCCTGTTCCCGATCGCGGCGGTAGCGCTCTACCTCGTGCTGGGCACGCCGGCGGCGCTCTCCCCCGACGCCGCGAAGATGGCCGCGTCGGCGGACGGCGGCGACCACGCGATGTCGCCGGATCAGATCGAAACGATGATCGGGCAGGTGAAGGAGAAGCTCGCGCAGGACCCGTCGAACATCGACGGCTGGGTCGTGCTCGCGCGCACGTATTACGTGACCGGCCGGGCGAGCGAAGCGGCGAGTGCCTTCGAGCGCGCGGTGGCGCTCGCGCCGAACGACGCCGACCTGATCGCCGACTGGGCCGACACGCTCGGCGTCGCGCAGGGCCGCTCGCTCGAGGGCAAGCCCGCCGAATTGATCGAGCGCGCACTCAAGGCCAATCCCTCGCAGTGGAAGGCCAACGCCCTCGCCGGGACGATCGCCTTCAACCGCAAGCAGTACGTGAAGGCCGCGGAGTACTGGGAGCGTGCGCGCGCCAACGTCGACGCCGGCTCGCCAATCGCCCAGTCGATCGAAGGCAGCATCGCGGAGGCCCGCCAGCTCGCCGGCATGCCACCCGCAGCGCCCAGCGCCGCCACGACGCCCCCTGCGCCCGTCGCCGCGCCCGCAGCAGGCGCCACGGCTCCCGCGAAGGCCGGCAGCACCTCGCCGATCGCCGCCGGCGGCACGGTCGGTGGCATGGTGCGGATCGCGCCGACGTTCGCCGCCAACGTCTCCCCCGACGACGCCGTCTACATCTTCGCGCGGCCCGCCGACGGCTCGCGCATGCCGCTCGCACTGGTCAAGAAGCAGGTGAGGGACCTGCCGATCACGTTCACGCTCGACGACTCGATGGCGATGGCGCCCACGGCCAAGCTTTCCGACCACGGCGAGGTGATCGTCGGCGCGCGCATCTCGCGCTCGGGCAGCCCGATGCCGCAGTCGGGCGACCTCGAGGCGCTGTCGCCGCCGGTGAAGCTCGGCTCCTCGGGTCACACGCTGGTCATCGACCGCCGGCTTCCGTAGCTTCGGGCCGGTTCGATGCGGGCGCGTCGAAGGACGCCGCTCGACCACTCGCGCCCGCAGTCCGCAGGGCATTTGCTGCGCCGCAACAAGTATTCGGCAAAGCAGTTTGACCTGCATTAAGGAAAACTTGCGAGCGCATGAGGCATCGCGCACGCGGCGGTAGACTCCCTTTCAACGAGTCGAGAATCGTCGTGTCCCCAGGGGAGAATCATGCGTAGCCTGACCCGCGCCCTCGCGCGCATCGCCAGCCTTGCATGCGCAGCCGCCGCCTTGGCGGTCGTGCCCGCGCATGCGCAAACCGCCGCACCGGTGAAGACCGCTGCGCCAGCCGCCAAGCCGGCGGCGAAGCCGGCCGCGTTCGACGCGTCGGCCTGCTATGCGTGCCACGCGCCGATCAAGGACTTCCACGTCGCTGGCAAGCACAAGGCCGTGGGCTGCAATGCCTGCCACGACGGCCTCGGCGCGCACCTCGCCAGCGTCAAGTCGCGGCCGGTGACGAAGATGGATCCGGCGGTCTGCGGCGCGTGCCACCAGAACCAGTTTACGACGATGTACTCGATGAACTTCGAGAAGCCGGCGCGGAAGTCGAAGTCGCTCGCGACCGGGCCCTCGCCCAATCCGGCGTTCGACAAGCTGATGAGCCCGCACGGCTTCACGCGCGAGCACAACGAGCCGCGCTCGCACGCGTTCATGCTCTACGACCAGTTCGTCGTCGATCGCGCGTTCGGCGGTCGCTTCGAGAACAAGGAAGGCTGGCGCGGGGTCGCCAGGGCCGGCGGCAACTTCGAGGTCTGGGACACCCTCGAGGACAAGTATCCCGGCGAGGACCACAAGGTGTTCAAGCCCGGCACCGCCGCCGCGGCCAACCCGGTGTGCATGTCGTGCAAGACCGCCGACCACATCCTCGACTGGGCGTACCTCGGCGACCCGGTGCCGGGCGCCAAGTGGAGCCGCACGTCGAAGGTGCAGGAGTTCGTCAAGGACACCAACCACGCGCTCAACTGCTTCTTCTGCCACGACCCGCACTCGGCGCAGCCGCGGGTGATCCGCGACGGCCTGATCCAGGCGCTGACCCGCCCCGAGAAGGACACGCTGTGGCACAAGGACCCGCGCGCCGGGAAGATCGAGGTCAAGGACCTCGGCGTGCGCGGCTTCACGCGCAAGATCGCCACGCTCGACCGCTACGACATGAACCTGCAGTGCGGCCAGTGCCACGTCGAGTACAACTGCAACCCGGGCACGGACCCGACGACCGGCAAGCCGATCGGCATGACGGACTCGCGCACCAACCACTTCCCGTTCAAGAAGGTCGACGAGATCGGCAAGCACTACACCGACCTCAAGTTCGGCGACTTCCGCCACGGCATCACCGGCGCCCTCTTGTGGAAGGCGCAGCACCCCGACGTCGAGAACTATTACGGCTCCAAGCACCAGAAGGCCGGCGTCGAGTGCTCGAGCTGTCACATGCCGAAGGTGAAGGACAAGAAGACCGGCAAGACCTTCACCTCGCACTGGCAGACCTCGCCGAAGCACTACATCAAGGAGACGTGCCTCACCTGCCACAGCGACTGGAGCGAGAAGCAGGCGGTGTACGTGATCGAATCGATGAAGAGCCGCCACCAGGGCAAGCTGCGCCAGGCCGAGTACGCTCTGACGCGTTTCGTCGACAAGTTCGAGGAGGCGAAGAACCTTGGCGTGGATGAGGCGACGCTCAACAAGGCCCGCGAGATCCACTACAACGCGCACATCCACTGGGAATGGTGGACCGCCTCCAACGGCGCCGCCTTCCACGCCCCCGACGAGTCGAACACGTCGATCAACAAGGGCATCGCCTACTCGCAAGAGGGGATCAAGCTCCTCGACGAGGCGATGGGCAAGCGCCGCGGCGAGTTCATGAAGACGTCGGCCGCCACCCCCGTGGCGGTGCCGGCAGCGGCGCCGGCGCCTGCCGCGGCACCCGCGAAGTAGCACGTCTGACATCGATCAAAGGCGGGGCTGCGGTCCCGCCTTTTTTTTCGGCAACGGCGGATAATTCACGTCGTTGTCCACGTGCGCCATGAGTGAATCCGACACGCCTGCGTTCTGGCTCGCGGTCGCCGCGATGATCGCCGTCGCGCTGGCTTTCGTGCTGCCGCGTCTCGTCTCGCGCAAGGCACCCGGGCGCGGCGCGTCGCGTGCGGCGCTGAACGCCGACGTCTATCGCGGGCAACTCGCCGACCTCGATCACGAGCGGGCCTCAGGCGCGCTCGCACCGGCCGACTACGATGCCGCCCGCGCCGAGCTGCAGCGCCGATTGCTCGCCGACGTGACGCCGGAGGAGCGCCCGGCGGGTCGCGGCAGCGGCCGCGTCGCGTCGGTGGCGGTCGCGCTGCTGCTGCCGCTTGCCGCCATCGGTCTCTACTTCGTCTTCGGCAACCCCGATGCGATCAACGTGTCGCCGGCGACGGTTCAGGCTTCCGACCTGTCCCCTGCTTCGGATCCGGCTGCCTTCCGGCGGCAGCTCGACGCCCATCTCGCGGCCAATCCGCGCGACGGGCGCGCCTTGGTGGCGCTCGCGCGCCTCGACATGGCCGAGGATCGCTTCACCGAGGCGGCGGCCAACTTCGCCAGGGCGCTCGACGTTGCGCCGAAGGTCGCCCGTGACGCCGACGTCTGGTGCGAATACGCCGACGCGCTCGGCATGGCACAGGGCGGCGCGCTCGCCGGCAAGCCGACCGAACTGATCGGCCGTGCGCT
This sequence comes from uncultured Alcaligenaceae bacterium, assembly GCA_964415375.1. Taxonomy (GTDB): domain Bacteria; phylum Pseudomonadota; class Gammaproteobacteria; order Burkholderiales; family Casimicrobiaceae; genus VBCG01. The sequence continues at coordinate 4,064 of CAYQAF010000031.1, read as the reverse complement.
GTCGATCGATGGACGCAACGCCAAGGCGCTGGAGATGGCCGGCAGCGCCGCGTACGAGCGCCGTGACTTCCGCATGGCGGCGACGTACTGGAAGGATCTGCTCGCGCAGATGCCCCCGGGCACGCCTGCTTACGCCGAGCTCGCCACCGCGATCCAGCGCGCGGAGCGACGCGCCGCCTTGTCGCTGCCGCCCCCCGCAGCAGCGACGCCCGGCGGCTGATCGCTCCTGTCCCCGCCCTTCCCGCAACGAACGGCCACTCGCCATGAACGCGACACCCCATTCATTCGACGTGCTTGTCCTCGGCGGTGGCCTGTCCGGCCTCGTCGCCGCCTTCGAGTTGCAGAAACGGGGCCTGGTCGTGGGCGTCGTCGACGCGAACGACGCGCCCGGCGGCGTGATCGGCACGCTCTCGCGCGACGGCTTCCTCTACGAGACCGGCGCGAACAGCGCGCTCGACACGACGCCGCTCCTGAACGAGCTCTTCGCGGAGGTCGGCGTCGCCGAGGCCCGCCGCGACGCAAGCGACGTCGCGAACACGCGCTACGTGGTGAAGCATGGCGCGCTGGTCGCGCTGCCGACGTCTCCTGGCGCGTTCCTGACCACCGGCGCGTTCACGCTGGGCGCGAAGCTGCGCCTGTTCCGCGAGCCCTTCATCGCCGCCGCGCCACCGCAGGCCGAGGAGTCGATCGCCGCGTTCGTGCGCCGGCGTCTCGGCAACGAGTTCCTCGATTACGCGATCGATCCGTTCGTCTCGGGCATCTACGCGGGCGACCCGGAGCAGATCTCGGTGCCGGCCGCGTTCCCGAGGCTGCACGCGCTCGAGCAGAAGTACGGCAGCCTGATCCGGGGCCAGATCATGGGTGCGCGCGAGCGCAGGAAGAACCCGGAGAAGGCGAAGAACGCTGCCAGCAGCTTCAGCTTCGACCGCGGCATGCAGGTGTTTCCTCGCGCGCTCGCCGGGCGCCTCGCCCACTATCTTCCGGGCACGCGCGTCGAGTCGATCGCGCGCCGACCCGGCGGCGACTACGAGGTGCGCGCACTGCGAGCCGGCGCACCTGTCGCGTACGCCGCGCGCGCGCTGGTCGTCGCCGCCCCGGCCTACCGTGCCGCGGCATTCGTGGAGCCGATGTCGGCACCGCTCGCCCGCGCGCTCGAGGCGATTCGCTACGCACCGGTGTCGGTCGTCGCCTCGGCCTACCGCCGCGAGGACGTGGGGCACGACCTCGCCGGCTTCGGCTTCCTGGTGCCGAAGAAGGAGCGCCGGCGCGTGCTCGGCTCGCTGTTCTCGAGCAGCATGTTCGAGGGCCGCGCGCCGCCGGGACACGTGCTGCTCACGACGTTCGTGGGCGGCCTGCGCAATCCCGAGATGACGACGCTCCCCGACGGCGAGCTGACCGGGGCGGTCGAAGGCGAGCTCGCGGCGCTGGTCGGCGCGGGCAAGCCGCTGTGGCATGAGATCGTGCGCTGGACGCACGCGATTCCGCAGTACACGATCGGGCACCTCGAGCGCATCGCGGCGGTCGATCGCGCGGCCGCGGCGTTCCCCGGGCTGTTCTGGTGCGCGAACTGGCGCGGCGGCGTGTCGGTCAGCGACTGCGTGAAGAACGGCCACGCGATGGCCGGGACGGTGCAGGCGTTTGCGGCGCCGCCCGCGCGCGCCGCCTGAGGCGCTCCTGCCCCGTTACGCGAGCTGGCGCCCGCAGTTCCAGCAGAGGTCGAAGTTCGACGGCGAGTCCTCGCCGCAGGCCGCGCAGTGCGTGTTGCCGCTGCGCGCTGCCTCCTCGGATAGCCGGGCGAGCAGGATTTCGGCCCGCTCGCGATCCGCTTCGCGCTCGAGCCAGACCTGCGGCTGCGCGACGTCGGGGGGGACCTCGCCGACGATGCTCGACGCGTGCTGGTTGAAGACGTGGGCGCGGATGCCCGCCTGGTTCAGCCGGTCGGCCACCAGGAAGGCGTCGAAGCGTGCCTGCGCGACATAGAAGCGGAACATCCGTGGCGGTGAAGCAGCAGGAAGCAGTGTCAGAAAAGTAGGGTCAGACCCTACTTTTCGTAGCGGCCGCCGGCCTGCTGCCAGCGCCAGGCGTCGGTGCAGATCTCATCGAGGTCGCGCTCGGCGCGCCAACCGAGCAGTTCGTTCGCGCGCCCGGGATCCGCGTAGACGCACGCGACGTCGCCCGCCCGGCGCGGAGCGAAGCGCCGCGTGACGCGCCGTCCGCACGCGCGCTCGAAGGCCTCGATCACCTCGAGCACCGAGTAGCCGCGTCCAAGCCCCAGATTGATCGTCGCGGCGCCCGGGTTCCGCGCGAGCCACGCCAACGCCGCCACGTGGCCCTCGGCGAGGTCCTCCACGTGGATGTAGTCGCGCACCCCGGTGCCGTCGGGCGTCGGCCAGTCGGTGCCGTAGATCGAGAGCTCGGCGTAATCCCCGGCCACGGTCCTGCACAGCAGCGGGACCAGGTTGTTGGGCCGCCCGCGCGGTGCCTCGCCGATCAGCGCCGACGGATGGGCGCCGGCCGGGTTGAAGTAGCGCAGGATGGCGATGCGCCAGTTCGCGTTGCCGTGCGCGAGGTCGCGCAGGAAATCCTCGACGTTGCGCTTGGTGCGCCCGTAGACGCTCTGCGGCCGGACCGGCGCGTCCTCGGCGACCGGAAGCACGTCCGGCTGGCCGTAGACGGTCGCCGAGGAGCTGAACACGAGCGTGGCCACGCCCGCCTCACCCATCACCTGCGCCAGCGCCAACGTCCCGCCGACGTTGACGTCCCAGTAGGCCAATGGCCGCTCCGCGGACTCCCCGACCGCCTTCAGCCCGGCACAGTGCACGACCGCGGTGATCGGATGGGCGGCGAACGTGGCGCGCAGCGCGCGCGCGTCACGGACGTCGGCCTCGACGAACGGCACGTCGGCGCCCGTGACCTCGGCGAGCCGGTCGATGACGCCGTGCGAGCTGTTGGACAGATCGTCGAGGACGATCGCCTTCGTCCTCGCACGCGCGAGCGCGGCGACGACGTGCGAACCGATGTAGCCTGCGCCGCCCGTGACGAGTATCGAGCCGTTCATGTCGGACCATGCTACACGAACGACTCCGCGGCGTCGGCAGCGGTGACGAACGCGCGACGGGGTCCCGAAACGACGAAGGCCGGGCAAGCACCCGGCCTTCTCCGAACTGCGGGGACAGCGGTGTCAGGCCTTCGCGGCTTCCGGCTCGGCAGCGGCCGGCTCGGGCCGGTCGACCAGCTCCACCAGGGCCATCGGCGCGGCATCGCCCTGCCGGAAGCCGAACTTGAGGATCCGGATGTAGCCGCCCGGGCGGGCCTGGAAGCGCGGGCCGAGCTCGTTGAAGAGCTTGGTCACGACGTCGCGATCGCGCAGGCGGTTGAACGCGAGCCGCCGGTTCGCGAGCGTGGCCTCCTTCCCGAGCGTGATCAGCGGCTCGGCGACGCGGCGCAGCTCCTTCGCCTTCGGAAGTGTCGTGCGGATCGCCTCGTGGGTGAAGAGCGAGTTGGTCATGTTGCGCAGCATCGCGAGGCGGTGCGCGCTCGTGCGGTTCAACTTCCGCAATCCGTGGCGGTGACGCATGTCTTCAGTCCTTCACTTTCGTGGCGCAGCTTTCCACCGCGCTCGTTTCTTGGTCTCTGGCAGGCTGTTGAAAAGCTGCTGCGGGGTCGTTGCTACGGCCGGTCGAGCCCCGCGGGTGGCCAGTTCTCGAGCTTCATGCCGAGCGACAGGCCGCGCGACGCCAGCACTTCCTTGATCTCGTTCAGCGACTTGCGCCCGAGATTGGGCGTCTTCAGGAGCTCGGTCTCGGTGCGCTGGATCAAATCGCCGATGTAGTAGATGTTCTCGGCCTTGAGGCAGTTCGCCGAGCGCACGGTGAGCTCCAAGTCGTCGACCGGGCGCAGCAGCACCGGGTCGACCTGCGGCGACGGGATGTGCGCGGTGTCCGACTGCGTCCCCTTGAGGTCGGCGAACACCGACAGCTGCTCGACCAGCACCGACGCTGCGTAGCGCACCGCCTGCTCGGGTTCGACGACGCCGTTGGTCTCGATGTCGAGGACGAGCTTGT
>CAYQAF010000030.1:0-10740 GCA_964415375.1 uncultured Alcaligenaceae bacterium | reverse complement strand
CGGGCTCACTGGACTACCCTCCGCGCTATCGCGCTTCGGGGCGGATTCGCCCTCGGGGCGGCCCTTCGGGCTCATGCACGTCGGACATCGCCAGCGATTCTACGTGCTTTCCGCAAGGCGCAGCCCGTGACCGCGATCCTGGTGATCCGCCCGAGTTCGCTGGGCGACATCGTGCACGCGCTTGCGCTCGTCACCGACGTGGTCGCCGCGCATCCGGGCGTGGCCATCGACTGGGTCGCCGAGGAGGCGTTCGTCGACCTGCCCGCGCTCTCCCCGCACGTGCGCCGCGTGATCCCGCTCGCCCTGCGGCGGTGGCGGCGCGCGCCGCTCACGGCGGCGACTTGGCGCGAACTCGCTGCGTTCCGCCGTGACGTCGCTCGCGAACGCTACCAGGCGATCCTCGACCTGCAGGAGCAGGTGAAAGGCGGCATCGTGGCGTGCATGGCGCGCGGGCCGCGCCACGGGTTCGACCGGGCGAGCATCCGCGAGCCGATCGCCACGCTGTTCGACGACGTCCACCACGCCGTGCCGAGGGGACTGCACTTCGCGCAGCGCTGCCGCACGCTCGCCGCCGCCGCCCTCGGGTACGCCTGCGCAGGCGCGCCGCGCTGGAACCTGGTGGCACCGGCAGCCGCCGCAGCGCTGCCGGAGCGGCCGGTGATCGTCGCGCTGCACGCCACGTCGCGGGAGGACAAGCTGTGGCCGGAGGAGCGTTGGCGGGCGCTCCTCGGTGGTTTCGCCGACGCGGGTTTCGCGACCTTGCTGCCGTGGGGCAGCCCCGTGGAGCGGGCACGCAGCGAACGTCTCGCCGCGGGCGTCGCGCATGCGGTGGTGCCACCGCGGCAATCGTTGGCAGCACTTGCCGCGCTGCTGTCGCGCGTCGAGCTCGCGGTAGGCGTCGACACCGGGCTCACGCACCTCGCGGCCGCGCTTGGCACGCCGACCATCGCGCTCTTCACCGAGACCAACCCCGCGGGGGCTGGCGTCGCGATCGTCGGCGCACACGCGCGCGACCTCGGCGGCAACGGCATCGTGCCCGCGCTCGCGGACGTGCAGGAGGCGGCTGGCACGCTGTTGCGCGCCGCGCCGCGCTGCTGAACATGCGAACGCTGTACACCCTGCTCTGGTGTCTTGCGTTACCGCTGCTGCCCTTCAGGCTCTGGTGGCGCGGGCGTCGCGAGCCCGGCTACCGGGCGCGCATCGGCGAGCGCTTCGGGCGCTACGCCGCGGACGTGCCGCGCCCGCGCGGCGAAGTCATCTGGATCCACGCGGTCTCGCTCGGCGAGACGCGGGCGGCGGAGCCGCTGGTCAAGCGCATCGCGCGCGCCCGCCCGCAGGCGACGATCCTGCTGACCTCGATGACCGCCACGGGACGCGAGGCCGGTCGCGCCCTCGACGGCGGCCGCGTGATCCAGGCGTGGCTGCCCTACGACGTACCGTTCGCGGTCGACGCGTTCCTCGCCCGCTTCGCGCCCCGCGCGGGCCTGCTGATGGAGACCGAGCTCTGGCCGAACCTCGTCCACGCATGCCGGGCACGCGGGGTGCCGATCCACCTCGTCAACGCGCGCATGTCGACGAAATCGGCCGCCGGCTACCGCAAACTCGCGACGCTGACCCGGCCCATGCTCGAGGCGCTGGCGGGAATTGCCGCGCAGACCCCGTCGGATGCGCAACGGCTGGAGGCACTGGGCGCGCGCGACGTGACCGTGACCGGCAGCCTGAAATTCGACATGGCCGTGCCCGACGCGATGGTCGAGCGCGGCGCGGCGCTGCGCACGCGCTTCGGCCGCGGGCGCCCGGTGTGGCTTGCCGCCTCCACGCGCGACGGCGAGGAGGCGCTGCTGCTCGACGCGATGGCGCGGGGCGCGCTGCCTGCCGATGCGCTGCTGCTGCTCGTGCCGAGGCACCCGCAGCGCTTCGACGAGGTCTTCGCGCTGGTCGAGGCACGCGGCCTCGCCTGCGTGCGGCGCACGAGCGACACGCCGGTCGACGCAGCGACCCGCGTCGTGCTCGGCGACTCGCTCGGCGAGATGCTCGCCTACTGTGCGGCCGCGGACGTGGCATTCGTCGGCGGCAGCCTGCTGCCGCTCGGCGGGCAGAACCTGCTCGAGCCGATCGCCGTCGGCGTGCCGACGTTGGTCGGCCCGCACACGTTCAATTTCGCCGAGACGACCGAGCGTGCGATCGAAGCGGGCGCCGCGCGTCGTATCGCGGACGCGGAGGCGCTGGTCCGTGAAGTCGACGTGCTGCTGCGCCAGCCGCAGCAACGGGCAGTGATGCGCGACGCGGCAACGACGTTCATGGCCGCGCATCGCGGCGCCGCCGATCGGCTGTGGGCCTGGCTCGAGCCGCGCCTCTAGCGGGACCGGTCAACCGCCGAGGCGGCGGTTGATGTCCTCCAGGTCCAGTTCGGAGAGCGTGCCCGAGGCCGCCTTGAGCCGCAGCACGCTGATCAGGTAGTTGAAGTAAGCCTGTGCGAGGTCGCGGCGGGTCTGGAACACGATCTGCACGACGTTCAGCACGTCGAGGTTGGTGCGCACGCCGACCTCCTGCCCGAGCTTGTTCGACGCGAGCGCCGTCTCGGCCGAGCGCAGCGCCTGCTTGAGCGCGCCGACGGTGGCCGCCGTGCTGTTGACGCCGGTGAAGCCGACCTGCGCGTTCGAGAGCGCGTTGCGGCGCGCGACCTCGAGCGACTGGCGGGCGCTCTCCTGGAGCGCGAGGGCCTCGCGCACACGCGACTCGACGAAGCCGCCCTGGTAGATGGGCACGTTCAGCTGCACGCCGATGTTCGCGTTGCGCTGGTTGTAGTTGAAGTCGCTGGCGATCGAACCCGTGCCCCACGTCAATCCGGCGCCGGCGACGAGATCGACCGTCGGCAGGTGGCCGGCACGGGCACGCTCGATCTCGAGCGTCGCGACGTCGACGTTGTACCCGGCGATGCGCACGTTGAGGTTCTCGGCGAGCGCGCGATCGAGCCACGTGTCGAGCACGTTCGGGTTGGGCAGCTCGGGCTCGAACGCCGGGCCGAGCTTCTTCAGCGCGCCGGGCATCCGGCCGATGATCGTGCGCAGCACCGTGCGCTTGTTGTCGAGGTCGTTGCGCGCGACGATTTCCTGCGCGACGATGGTGTCGAAGCGCGCCTGCGCCTCGTTGGTGTCGGTGATCGTCGCCACCCCGACCTCGAAATTGCGTTGCGCCTGCGCGAGCTGCTCGGACACCGCGGCCTTCTGCGCCTCGGCGAGCTCGATGTTGACCTCGGCGAGCAGCACGTCGAAGTACGCGACCGCGACGCGCAGGATCAGCTCCTGCTGGGCCACGGCGAGCGTGAAGTCGGCCTGCTCGACGATGCGCTTCGCCTGGTCGTAGGCGAGCGAGTTCTGCCTGCGGTAGAGCGGTTGCGATGCGGAGATCGTGACGCCCGCGTTGCTGTAGCTGTTCGCCGTGACCGGCACCGTGCCGCCCGAGAAGTCGGTGCGGCCGTCCTGCAGGAACGCCGAGCCGCCCGCCGCGACGTACGGCAGCAGCGCGGAGCGCGCCTGCGGCACGCGCTCCTGCGTCGCCGCCCAGTTGGAGCGCGCAGCCGCCAGCGACGGATCGTTCTGCTGGGCCTCGCGGTAGACCTGCATCAGGTCCTCGGCCGCGACCGGACCCGCGAGTGCAGCGAGAATCAGGGCGGTGCTGAGACGGAGCTTCATCGTGGGACCATCCGCTTCGTTCGTTGACCGTTCAGTAGCGGCGCATCGCGGGATCGACCTGGTCGGCCCATCCCGCGACGCCGCCGCGCAGGTTGTAGACGCGGGCGAAGCCCTCGCGCGCGAGCCACATGGCCGCGTGCAGGCTGCGCCGGCCGTGGTGGCAGACGACGACGATGTCGCGATCGCGCGGCAACTCGTCGGCGGACCCCGGCAGCGACCGCAGTGGCACCAGCTTCGAGTCGCCGATCCGGCACACCTCGTGCTCCCACGGCTCGCGCACGTCGAGGAGCAGAGGCGGTACCCGGCTCACGTCGCGCAGCCAGAGGGCGAGTTCCTGCGGTTCGAGCTCCGGGATCAAAACGTGAACCTCGCGGGCTGTGCCGCATTGACGAGGGGCGGCACCACGGTCTCGAACAGGTTGGTCGCGACGGGCGCGCCCGCGACACTGCGGCGCACGAGGCGCGCGGCCATCACCGGTGCGTCGCCGACGATCGCGAACAGCCTGCCGCCGGGAACGAGTTGCGCGGCGAACGCGTCCGGCAGCACCGGGGTGGATCCGGTCAGCACGATCGCGTCGTAGGCGTCGTGACCGAAGCCGCGCGCGCCGTCACCCACCTCCACCCGCACGCGCTCGAAGCCGTGACGGACGAGAATCGCGCGCGCGGCCGCCGCGCGCCCCGCGTCGAGCTCGACGCTCGTCACCCGCGCGCCACGCGCAGCGAGGAGCGCAGTGAAGTAGCCGCTGCCGGTGCCGATCTCGAGCACGTGGTCGTCGGGCTTCACCGCGAGCACCTGGAGCACGCGCGCCTCCAGCTTGGGCGTCCACATCCGCTGCCCGCCGCCCAGCGGAATCTCGAGGTCCGCGAAGGCGAGCGAGCGGTAGGCCGCGGGGACGAACTCCTCGCGCTTCACCGTGAAGAGCAGCTCGAGGACCTGCGGATCGAGCACGTCCCAGGTACGGATCTGCTGCTCGACCATGTTGAAGCGGGCGCGCTCGACGTCGAAGGTGCTCATTGCGGGGCGTTTCGGCTTTGGGAGGCTCTGACAAGCTGCTAACTGACCGTGGGTCATTCTAGCAAACGCCGCCGTCCGGCACGGTGACGCGGATCACGTTGGGACCGCGTTACCTGCCGGGCGGGCCTCCCGGTCAGTCGTCCGCGCCGGCCGGCGCGACCCCTTCGCCGCGGGCGAGCGCCGCGCGCCGGGCCCGGCGTCGCTCCTCGCCGTTGGCGATGTACGTGTACAGCACCGGCACCACGACCAGCGTGAGCAGCGTCGACGTGACGACGCCGCCGATGATCGCACGGCCCATCGGCGCCTGCGTCTCGCCGCCCTCGCCCAGGCCGAGCGCGAGCGGCAGCATGCCGGCGATCATCGCCGCGGTGGTCATCACGATCGGCCGCAGGCGCACCTGGCCGGCCTGCGCGAGCGCGTCGTGGACGGCCGCGCCGCCGGCACGGGCCCGGTTCGCGAAATCGACCAGCAGGATCGCGTTCTTGGTCACGAGCCCCATCAGCATGATCACGCCGATCACCGAGAAGATGTTGAGCGTCGTGCCGGTGACGAGCAATGCGAGGAATACGCCGATCAGCGAGAGCGGCAGGCTCGCCATGATCGCGATCGGCTGCAGGAAGCTGCCGAACTGCGAGGCGAGGATCAGGTAGATGAAGATCACCGCGAGCGCGAGCGCCGCGAGCGCCGCCTTGAACGACTCCTCCATGTCCTTCTGCTGGCCACCGACGTCGAAGCGGTAGCCGGGCGGCAGCTCGGCCTTCATCTCCTCGATCACCTTGTTCACGTCGCGGCCCGCGTCGCCCGAGGGCCGCCCGACGACGTTGGCGTAGAGCGCGACGCGGCGCTGCAGCTCCTGGCGCTTGATGATCTGCGGGCTGGTCGACTCCGCCACTTCGGCGATCTGCCGCAGCGGCACCATGCGCAGCTCGCCGTCGGGCCCGCGCTTGCCCGTCGAGATCGGCAGGTTGCCGAGGTCGGTGGCGAGCCGCCGCCGGTCCTTCGGCAGCTGCACGTTGACCTCGTAGTTGTTGCCGTCGGGCGCCAGCCAGTAGCTCACCGTGTCGCCGGCCAGGAGCGGCCGCAGCGTGTTGCCGACCTGCTGCACGGTGATGCCGAGCTCCGCGGCGGCGGCATTGTTGAGCCGCACCGACAGCGCGGGGTTGGCGGCCTTGTCGGAGGTCTCGAGGTCGGCGATGCCGGGGACCTTCGCGACACGGGCCTGGAAGTCGCGCATGATCGACGACAGCGTCTCCGGATCGGGCCCCGTCAGGTTCACCCAGATCGGCCGCATGAAGCCGAGCGTGAGCTCGATGCCGGCGATGGGCGCGAGCGTCTTGCGGATCTCGCGCTCCAGCGTTTTCTGCGAGCGGTCGCGCTGGTCGCGGTCGACGAGCCGCAGGTTGACGCGTGCGTAGTTGCGGCCCTCGTCGGTGCCGACCGTGGACATCGCCAGCCGGATCTCCGGGAACGCCTGCAGCGCCTTCTCGACCTGGCGCACCTTGCTGTCGGTGAACTCGAGGCTCGAACCGACCGGCGTGTTGAGGCGCAGCGAGATGAACCCCTCGTCCGCCTCAGGGACGAACTCGCTGCCGACGAGCGGCGGCACCGTGAAGCTCGCGAGGAACAGCGCGGTGGCGATGGCGAGCACCGACTTGCGGTGGGCAAGCGACCAGTCGAGGATGCGCCCGTACAGGCGGTGCATACCCTCGATGCCGCGTTCGATCGCCTCCATCAGCCGTCCGAGCCACGGCACGCGGCGGAAGCGGCCCTCGGCAGGGTCGCGCCACACCGACGAGAGCATCGGGTCGAGCGTGAACGAGACGAACAGGCTCACCAGCACCGCGACCGTGACCGTGACGCCGAACTGGTAGAAGAAGCGCCCGATGATGCCCTGCATGAAGGCGATCGGCACGAACACCGCGACGATCGCGAACGTGGTCGCCATCACGGCCAGCCCGATCTCGTCGGTGGCCTCCTGCGCCGCCTGGCGGTGGCTCTTGCCCATCGCGAGGTGGCGGACGATGTTCTCGCGCACGACGATCGCGTCGTCGATCAGGAGGCCGATGCACAGCGACAGCGCCATCAGCGTGAGGAAGTTGAGCGTGAACCCGAACGCGTACAGCGCGATGAACGTGGCCACCACGGAGAGCGGCAGCGTGAGGCCGGTGATCACCGTGCTGCGCCAGCTGTGCAGGAACAGGAACACGATCAGCACGGTGAGGAGCGCGCCCTCGACGATCGTCTGCTTGACGCGATTCACGCTTCGCTCGACCGCTTCAGCAGTCGAGTTGACGACCTCGATCTCGACGTCCGCGGGCAGCCGCGCCTTGAGCGTGCCGACCGCCTGCACGATCGCGCGGCCGGTGTCGACGATGTTGGCGTCCTGCGCCTTCAAGAGATCGAGCGTGATCGCCGGGCGGCCGTTGATGCGGGCGTACGAGGTCTCCTCCTTCTCGCCGTCGATCACGTCGGCGACCTGCGACAGGTAGACGGGGCCGGCGCCCTGCTGCGCGACGATCACGCGCTCGAATTGCGCGGGCTCGCGGAGCTTGCCCTCGACGCGCACCAGGGCGTCGCTTTGGCCGCGGGTGATCCGGCCCGCCGGGACGTCCTGGTTCGCCGCGCGCACCGCGGCGATCAGCTGGTCGACGCCGATGCCGAGCGCATTGAGCGCCTCGGGCTTCACGCGGATCAGCACCTGGCGCGTCACCCGGCCATTGACGTCGACGCGCGCGACGCCCGGCAGGTTCTCGAGCCCCTTGACGATCGTCTGGTCGGTGAGCGAGGTCAGCTCGCGCAGGCCCACGGTCTTCGACAGCACCGCGAGCGAGACCACCGGCTGCTGGTTCTCGGTGTCGGCGCGGATCACCAGCGGATCCTTGACGTCGCGCGGGAAGCCGGGCCGCACCAATGCGATCTTGTCGCGCACGTCCTGGATCGCGCGGGCGACGTCGGTGTCCAGCCTGAACTCGGCGAACACCTGACTCGTGCCCTCGAGCGAGTTGCTGCGGATCATCTTGACGCCCGAGATCTGGTTGATCGCGTATTCGAGCGGCTTGGTGACGTCGGTCTCCACCGCCTCGGGGGACGCGCCCGGATAGCTCGTCAGCACCAGCACGAACGGCAGCGACACCTCGGGCATCTGCTCGACCTTGAGACGCTGGTACGAGAACAGTCCGAGCACCAGCAGGCCGACCATCACCATCGTGGCGAAGACCGGGTTGCGGATCGAGACGCGCGTCATCCACATGGGTGTGGCTCCCGCCGGGCCGCGGCGTCAGCCGGCCGGCCTGGCCGCGCCCGCGGGCCGCGGCGAGGTGGCGTTCGAAGACGACGAAGGCGACTTGACCAGCGCCGGCGCGCCCTCCTTCAGGTTGTCGAAGCGCGCGGCGAGCACCGGCGCGCCTGCCGGCAGCGGGGTCCGGATCTCGACCCGGCCCGCCTCGTCGTCGCGACGGCCAAGCGTCACGAGGCGCCGCGACAGCTTGCCGTCGTCGACCGTCCACACGTAGCTCTGCCCCGCCTCGGTGCGCACGGCACCGAGCGGCAGCGTCGGCACCGGCGCGGAGCTCGCGAGTCCGATGCGGCCGCTCGCAAACATCCCGCTCTTCAGCGCGGCGTCGGCGTTCGGGAGGCCCACGAACACCAGGATCGAGCGCGTGCCCGGCTCGGTCGTCGGGTTGATGCGCTCGATGCGCCCGCCGAAGCGCCGGTCGCCGTAGCCGTCGACGGCGAGCTCGACCGGCATGCCGACCTTGAGCTCCGGCACGTCGACCGCCGGGACGTTTGCGGCGAGCTCGAGGTCGCGCAAGTCGACGATCGTGAGGAGCGGCGCATCGAAGGCCACCTTTTCGCCGGGCTGCACGTGGCGCTTGGCGACGATGCCCGACAGGGGCGCGGCGACCGTCGCGTCCCTGCGGGCGTTCTGCGCGAGACGCAGCTGGGCCTCTGCCGACTTCACGCTGCCCTGCGCGACCGACAGGCTCGACTCGCTGCCGTCGAACGCATTCTGCGAGATGAACTTCTCGTTCAACAGCCGCACGTTCATCGCGCGCGTCTTCTCGGCGAGCGCGAGCTGCGCCTTGGCGCTCTCGTAGGCGCCGAGGCGCTCGGCGACGCGGGCGTCGAGGTCGGCGGTGTCGAAGCGGGCCACTGCCTGCCCCTCCCGCACGGGCTCGCCCTCGCGGACCTCGACCTTGCGAACCTCGCCGGAGACCCGCGCCTTGATCACCGCCTGGCGCACCGGCTGGAGGGCGCCGGACACCGCGAGCCAACGGGAGAGCGGCCGCATTTCGACGGCCGTCAGGTCCGCGGCGGCGAACTCGAGGGTCGGCGGCGCCTTGGCGCGCAGGCCGTCGGACTCGGCTCCTTTCTTGGCGACGCGAAGCGCGACCGCGCCGCCCAGCGCGCCCGCAACGGCGAGGATCGCCAGCGTGGCAAGGACGCGGCGACGGGTGAAACGAATGGCCATGCAATCCCCCTGGGTGCGGACGCGTCGCCGGTCGATGGCGCGCGCCCCCCGCGAGTTCGCCGGCGTTCTTCGGGGCTCGTGGCCCCGTGTGCGCCGCGACACACGTTCGATGCGGCGAACCCGGTTGCCGGATTCGCGACGAGCCCGAAGCTTAGGGGCGGGGCCGGTCCGGGAGCAAGCCGGCCGTGACGAAGCGCCACCCGGAGCGACGAGGTGCGGGCGGCGCTCGTGACCGGCGCCGCCGGCCCCCGGAAGGCATCCGGCGACCGGGGCCGCCTTTCGTCACGGAATTGACACTTGTATTCGGCACGGCAGATAATCCTGTGTTTGCCCCCTCCCCATCCCGCATCCTCGTCGTCCAGGAGACTTCGCACATGACCCTCAACAAGATTGGCCTGACGCTCGTCGCCTCCGCCGTCGTCGCCCTCTACGGCTGCGGCCAGGAGCAACCCAAGCAGGCCCAGGCTCCCGCCGCCCCGGCCGCCCCCGCCGCGCCGGTCGAGGAAGTCGTCACGATCAAGCTCGGCCACGCCGGCCCGCTCACCGGCGGCATCGCGCACCTGGGCAAGGACAACGAGAACGGCGCCCGCCTTGCCGTCGAGGAGGCGAACGCCGCGAAGATCAAGATCGACGGCAAGACGGTCAAGTTCGAACTGATGGGCGAGGACGACCAGGCGGACCCGAAACTCGGCCCGACGATCGCCCAGAAGTTCGCCGACGCGAAGGTCGCCGGCGTGGTCGGCCACCTCAACTCGGGCGTCACGATCCCCGCCTCGGCCGTCTACAACCAGGCTGGCATCCCGATGATCTCGGGCTCGGCGACCAACCCGAAGCTCACCGAGCAGGGCTTCAAGAACGTCTTCCGCGTCGTCGGCCGTGACGACCAGCAGGGTCCGGCGGTCGCGCAGTTCCTGCAGTCGATGAAGATCAAGAAGGCGGCGGTCGTCGACGACGCCACCGCCTACGGCGAGGGCCTTGCCAACGAGGTCGAGAAGTCGCTGAAGGCCGCGGGCGTGCAGATCGTCGCGCGCGAGAAGACCAACGACAAGGCCACCGACTTCAAGGCGATCCTCACCAAGATGAAGGGCAAGACCCCCGACGCGATCTTCTACGGCGGCATGGACGCGACCGGCGGCCCGATGCTGAAGCAGGCACGCGAGCTCGGCATCAAGTCCGTGTTCAGCTTCGGCGACGGCGCTTGCACCGACACGATGAAGCAGCTCGCGGGCGATGCCTCGGCCGAGGGCCTGGTCTGCTCGCAGGCCGGCCTGCCGGCGCTGGCGGCGTCGAAGGAGTTCCTCGACGGCTACAAGGCCAAGTTCAACGTCGACCCGATCATCTACGCGCCGTTCACTTACGATGCCGCGAACCTGCTGATCGCTGCGATGCAGAAGGCGGACTCGGCCGACCCGGCCAAGTACCTGCCCGAGCTGCAGAAGATCAGCCACAAGGGCGCGACCGGCACGATCGAATTCGACGACAAGGGCGACCGCAAGAACGCCGAGATCACGATCTTCACGATGAAGGCCGGCAAGCTCGAGCCCGTGGCGATCGTCCAGG
>CAYQAF010000029.1:0-10766 GCA_964415375.1 uncultured Alcaligenaceae bacterium | reverse complement strand
TGCTGCTCGACGAGCCGTCGAACGACCTCGACGTCGAGACGCTGCGCGCGCTCGAGGATGCGCTGCTCGAATTCGCCGGCACCGTGCTGGTGATCTCGCACGACCGCTGGTTCCTCGACCGCATCGCCACGCACATCCTCGCCGTCGAGGACGACTCGAAGTGGGTCTTCTACGAAGGCAACTATCGCGACTACGAGGAAGACAAGCGGCGGCGCCTGGGCGAGGATGGCGCGCGGCCACATCGCCTGCGCTTCAAGCCGCTGATGCATTAGTCAGGACAGGCCCGGCGCTCCGCGACGGTCCGGCGGCACGAAACCCCGGGCGCCATCCAACGGCTTGCCGCGAGTCGCACCGCGTACCGTGGGCTCAGGCGAGCCCGGCAGCCTGCTTCACCTCGGTGATGAACGCGTGCTCGGCGTCCGAGACGCGCACGCCGCCGAAGCCCAGGAAGCCGCCCTCCTTCGACGCTTCCGCGGCTTTCTGCGCGATGCCGACCAGCATGTTCTTGTAGGCTTCGGCCTCCGCCGGCGAGGCCTTCTTCGCGACGAGGTCGACGGCCGACTTCACGCGCTCGAGCACGGCGCCCTTGAAATTCGCCATCTGCTGCTCGCGCGTGCCTTCGCCGAGCAGCGTCTTCGGGTCGGGCATGCCGGGGATGCTGCGGTCGGCGGCGAGCGAAGCGAAGAGCTCGAGCGCGCTGTTGGACCTGAACGCCTCGCCCATGCCGGCCGCGCCGGCCGTGGCCTCCTTGATCGACGAGAAGATGCCGGACGGGTCGGCGGCCGACATGCCGCCGGAGACGAGCGAGGGGGCGAGGCGGAGCAGCGTCCACTCCTCGGCGGTGAAGGTGTCCTGCTTGGCCATGAGGGAGTTCCTCCAGGTTTGCGAACAACGAAGGGTTTGCCGGACCG
Organism: uncultured Alcaligenaceae bacterium; assembly: GCA_964415375.1. Lineage (GTDB taxonomy): Bacteria > Pseudomonadota > Gammaproteobacteria > Burkholderiales > Casimicrobiaceae > VBCG01. The sequence goes on along the minus strand of CAYQAF010000029.1, from coordinate 9,855 downwards.
CAGACGAACACGGCGGCCTTTTGGCCGCCGTGTTCGATGCTTCGGGGCCCCGGGCGGGGCGCTTACAGCTTGTTGATCTCGACGCGACGCCCTTCCTGGTCGGCGCCGCCGGCGCCGGCTTCGACGAACACCGGGGCCCGCATCTCGATGTTGCCCTCGGCCACGCCCGCGGCCTTCAACGCGTCACGAACGGCGAGTGCCCGGCTCTTGGCGAGTTCCTCGTTCTTGGCGACGTCGCCGGTCTTGTCGGTGTACCCCGTGAGCGCGACCCTGGCGTTGTCCTTCTTGATCGCCTCCGCGGCGGCGGTGATGGTCGCGTTGGCGACCGGTCCGATCGTGGCCGAGCCCGTGTCGAAGTAGGCCTTGAACGGATAGCCGGCGGCCGCCACGGCGGCCGGTGCGGGTGCGGGGGCCGGTGCCGGTGCGGTGGCCTTCGGCGCCGGGGCAGGCGGCGGCGTCGGCTTGCCCGAGAACATGTTCCACAGCGCGAGCAGGATCGCCGCGCCGATCAGCCAGGGCAACCAGCGCATCAGGCCGGATTTCGTGGCCGTGGTGGCTGCCGCGGCGGTGGTCGCGGCAGCGGCACCGGCGCGCTTCGCGGTGTCGGCTGCCGCGCCGCCGAGTCCGGACAGCATCGCCGCCGGGTTCGCATAGCCCAGCGCGCCGGTGAGGCGGCCGTCGAGCGACTTCGACAGGAATTCGCCCTGCCCCTTGAGCAGCGACGACAGCGACCCGGCGCTCAGGTTGTTCTGGCTCACGTACTTCTTGAGGAACGTGAAGACCAGCGGCACGATCATCGCGATCAGGTTCGTCGCCGACGAAGTCTTGATGCCGGCGGCGCCGGCGAGCGCGTTGACCAGTCCGCCGGCCTTGTCGCCGAAGAGCGCCGGCACCAGCGACGACGTGCCGAGCTTCATCAGCGAGCTCATCGCGTTGCTGCCGGAGCCGAACATCCCTGCGACGTTGTCGAGCAGGGTCGTGTCGAGGTTCGAGCCGTTGATGAGCGAGAGCAGGCTCGACGCGCCCTCGGGCGTCGCGCCCTTCTGCGCGACGCCGCCGAGCACGGCCGGCAACAGGCTCGTCAACGCGGACTGCGTCGACGGCACGGACTCGCCCAGGAACTGGCCGGTGAGCTTGGCGAAGTCGCCGCCCAATGCGGCTTGGACGAGGGACAGCAGGTTGGCGCTCATGGGTGCTTCCTTTTCGAGAGTGGGTTGGCGGCGGGACCGCGAAATCAACGCTTCTTGGTGGCGGGGGCTGCGACGACGGTCACTTCGGCATCGATGATACCGGCGCGGACCATGCCGAGGCGCTTCGCGGCGGCGTGCGAGACGTCGCCGATGCGGTCGGCCTGGGTCGGTCCGCGGTCGTTCACGTACAACTCGACGCTGCGCTTGTTGGCCACGTTCGTAACCTTGACGCGGGTTCCGAACGGCAGCGTCTTGTGCGCCATGGTGAGCGCATTCGGGTCATAGCGCTGCCCGCTGGCAGTCTTGCGCCCGGCGAATTTGCTGCCGTACCACGCAAGCTTGCCCTGCTCCGTGTCGGCGGCCGGCGCAGCTGGCGCGGGGGATGCCGCGGGGGCCGGGGCCGAAGGCTGGGCCGCAGGCTGGGCCGCAGGCGCTGCTGCCGGCGCGACGGTCGACTGCGCGAGCGCGTGCGTGCAGAACAGGGCGGTCGCAGCGACGACCGCGAGGGACTTGCGTTGGAGTGTCATGAGTGATCGAGGGGTGTGTTGGTGAACGGGCCGGCAAGGCCGTGCGTCGCACGCCGGTGCCGTGATGACGAGGACCGCGATTTCACCCTGATCGGCCGGTCGTGTCCAATACAAAGGGCGCATGGTGTCGATGCGTTCACGGCATTCGCGCCCGCCTCCACGCCTGGCGCGCGAACCTACCTGCCAAGCTTCTGCTTCAGCAGCGCGTTCACCTGTCCTGGGTTGGCCTTGCCCTTCGAGGCGGCCATCGCCTTGCCGACCAGGGAGTTGAAGGCCTTCTCCTTGCCGGCGCGGAACTCGGCGACGATCGCCGCGTTGGCCGCGAGCACGTCGTCGACGAGCTTCTCGATCTCGTCCCGGTCGGAGATCTGGCGCAGGCCCCGCTTGTCGATAATCGCGTCGGCATCGCCTTCGCCCGTCCACATCGCGTCGAAGACGTCCTTGGCGATCTTGGTCGAGACGGTGCCATCGGCGACGCGCTTCAGCAGCCCGGCGAGCTCGGCGGGGCCGACCGGCGCCGCGCCGATGTCGACTTCGGCCCGGTTCAGCGCCGCCGACACCTCGCCCAGCATCCAATTGGCGACGATCTTCGCCTCGCCGCCGAACGAGCTCACGGCGTCCTCGAAGTACCCGGCCATCTCGCGGCTCTGCGTGAGCATCGTCGCGTCGTAGGCGGGCAGCGCGTACTGCGTCTCGAAGCGCGCCTTCATCGCTGCCGGGAGCTCGGGCAGCTCCGCGGCGACGCGGTCCATCCACGCGCGGTCGATGACGAGCGGCGGCAGGTCGGGATCCGGGAAATAGCGGTAGTCCTGCGCATCCTCCTTGCTGCGCATCGCCCGTGTCTGGTGGCGATCCGGGTCGTAGAGGCGCGTCTCCTGCCGCACGGTGCCGCCGTCCTCGATCAGCTCGATCTGTCGGCGCACCTCGAACTCGATCGCGCGCTCGAGGAAGCGGAAGCTGTTCAGGTTCTTGATCTCGCAGCGCGTCCCGAGCGGGGCGCCCGGGCGCCGCACCGAGACGTTGGCGTCGCAGCGGAAGCTGCCTTCCTGCATGTTGCCGTCGCAGATGCCGATCCAGCGCACGAGCCCGTGCAGCGTCTTCGCGTAGGCGACGGCTTCCGCGGCGCTGCGCAGGTCGGGCTCCGAGACGATCTCGAGCAGCGGCGTGCCGGCGCGGTTCAGGTCGATGCCGGTCATGCCGTGGAAATCCTCGTGCAGGCTCTTGCCCGCGTCCTCCTCGAGGTGGGCGCGCGTGAGCCGCACGACGATCTCGCCGCGGGTGGGCGAGACGATGAGGATCTCGCCGCCCTGCACCACGGGAATCTCGAACTGCGAGATCTGGTAGCCCTTGGGGAGGTCCGGATAGAAGTAGTTCTTGCGCGCGAACACGCTGCGGGGCGCGATCGTCGCGCCGACGGCCAGGCCGAAGCGGATCGCCCGTTCGACGGCACCGCGGTTCAACACCGGCAGCACGCCGGGCAGCGCGATGTCGATCGCGGAGGCCTGCGTGTTGGGCGCGGCGCCGAACGCGGTCGAGGCGCCGGAGAAGATCTTGGACGCAGTCGAGAGTTGCGCGTGCGTCTCGAGGCCGATGACGACTTCCCAGTCACCCATCGCGCAACCCCAAGCCGGGCGGCACGCGCCGGTGCCAGTCGGTGGCCTGCTGGTAGCGGTGCGCGACTTCGAGCAGGCGCGCCTCGCCGAAGTGACCGGCGTGGAGCTGCAGCCCGACCGGCAGGCTGCCGCGGGTGAACCCGCAGGGGATGGACATCGCGGGCAGGCCGGTCAGGTTGGCCGCGACGGTGAAGATGTCGTTCAGGTACATCTGCACCGGATCGTCCGACTTGTCGCCCAGCCGGAACGCGGGCGTTGGCGAAGTCGGGCCCGCGATCACGTCGCATGCCCCGAGTGCGCGCCGGAAATCGTCGGCGATCAGGCGCCGCACCTGCTGCGCCTTGAGGTAGTAGGCGTCGTAGTAGCCGTGCGAGAGCACGTAGGTGCCGACCAGGATGCGCCGCTTGACTTCGGCGCCGAAGCCCTCCGCCCGCGACTTGCGGTACATGTCGCGGAGGTCGTCGTAGACGGCGGCGCGGTGGCCGTAGCGCACGCCGTCGAAGCGCGACAGGTTCGACGAGGCCTCGGCGGGGGCGATCACGTAGTACACCGGGATCGACAGCCGCACGGCCGGCAGGCTCAGCGGTACGGTCGTCGCACCGAGCCGGCGCAGCGCCTCGAGCGCGCCGTCCACTGCGGCAGCGACGTCGCCGTCGATGCCGTCGCCGAAGTACTGCTCGGGCAGCCCGATGCGCAGATCGGCGAGCGGCCGCGCCGGGTCCGTCGGCGGCGCGGCCAGGCCACGTCGATAGTCTTCCTTCGGGCGGTTGATCGACGTCGAGTCGCGGGGGTCGTGCCCCGCCATCGCGTCGAGCAAGAGCGCGCAGTCCTCCGCGGTCTGCGCGAACGGCCCGGGCGTGTCGAGCGACGAGGCGAACGCGACGAGCCCGTAGCGGGAGCACAGGCCGTAGGTGGGCTTCAGCCCGCAAATGCCGGTCAGCGCGGCGGGCTGGCGGATCGAGCCGCCGGTGTCGGTGCCGGTCGCCCCGGCGACGAGGCGCGCGGCGACGGCCGCGGCGGAGCCGCCCGAGCTGCCCCCCGGAACGCGCTCGGGATCCCAGGGATTGCGCACCGGACCGAAGTGGCTGCTCTCGCTGGACGAGCCCATCGCGAACTCGTCCATGTTGGTCTTGCCGACCAGCACGGCACCGGCGCGCTTCAGGCCCTCGACGACGAACGCGTCGTAGGGCGCGACGAAGTTCGCCAGCATCCGCGAGCCGCAGGTCGTCTTGAGGCCCGCGGTCATCAGCACGTCCTTGTGGGCGATCGGGATACCCGCGAGCGCGCCGGCTTCGCCCTTCGCGCGCGCCGCGTCGGCGGCCTGCGCCTGGGCCAGGGCGCCGGTCTCGTCGACGCTGACGAAGGCATTGAGCGTGCCGTTGGCCTGCGCGATGCGGTCGAGCGCCGCGCGGGTCAACTCGACCGCGGAGACCTCGCCGGCGTCGAGGCGCCGCAGCAGGCCGGCGATGGTGCTCTCGGACGACATCACACTACTCCGCGGCCTCGTTGGTTCGACGACGAGGACGGGCAGGCCGAGCGTCGGCCGCATCGAACGATCGCCGGACGCGCCCTTCGGGCCTTGGCTTCGCCCCGGCGATCATTCGATTACCTTCGGCACCAGGTACAGGTTGTCCTCGACGGACGGGGCCACGGACTGGTAGAGCGCGTGCCGGTCGGACTCGGTGACCGTGTCCTCGCGCAACGGCAGCACCGCATCGAGCACGTGCGCCATCGGCTCGATGCCGGTGGTGTCGACCGCGGCGAGCTCGTCGATCAGGCCGAAGATCGCGGCAAGCTTGCCGTGGACCGCGTCGACGTCCTCGGCGGTTACTTCGAGGCGGGCGAGGTCGGCGATCCGGCGGACGTCGTCGTGGCTGATCATCGGGCGGCTGCGGGGTGGACGGCGAGGGCGGCGGTACGCGCGGAACGGCGGACCGTCTGGCCGGGAAAATCGCACTTTCGCGACGCCGCGCGGCGCCAGAACAACGTCATAGAGGGTATCATAGCGCCCCATTCCGGACCGACGCGGCCCTCGATCCCCGAAACGTCGCGCTCGCTCCCGCAGGCTCCCCGCATGTTCGAATTCTTCAAAGGCTACTTTTCCAGCGATCTCGCGATCGACCTCGGCACCGCGAACACGCTGATCTACGTGCGCGGCAAGGGCATCGTGCTCGACGAGCCCTCGGTCGTCGCGATCCGCCAGGAAGGCGGGCCGAACGGCAAGAAGGTGATCCAGGAGGTCGGGCTCGCGGCCAAGCAGATGCTGGGCCGCACGCCGGGCAACATCACCGCGATCCGGCCGATGAAGGACGGCGTCATCGCCGACTTCACGGTGACGGAGCAGATGCTGAAGCAGTTCATCAAGAAGGTACTCGACTCGAGGCTGTTTTCGCCGTCGCCCCGCATCATCATCTGCGTGCCGTGCGGCTCGACGCAGGTGGAGCGCCGCGCGATCCGTGAGTCCGCGCTCGGCGCTGGCGCATCGAAGGTCTACCTGATCGAGGAGCCGATGGCGGCCGCGATCGGCGCCGACCTGCCGGTGGGCGATGCGACCGGATCGATGGTCGTCGACATCGGCGGTGGCACCACCGAGGTCGGCGTGATCTCGCTGGGCGGCATGGTGTACGCGGGCAGCGTGCGCGTCGGCGGCGACAAGTTCGACGAGGCGATCGTCAACTACATCCGCCGCAACTACGGGATGCTCATCGGCGAGACCACGGCGGAGCAGATCAAGAAGACCATCGGCAGCGCGTTCCCGGGCTCCGAGGTGAAGGAGATGGAGGTCAAGGGACGCAACCTCGCCGAAGGCATCCCGCGCAGCTTCACCATCTCCTCGAACGAGATCCTCGAGGCGCTGACCGACCCGCTGAACAGCATCGTGTCCGCGGTGAAGAGCGCGCTCGAGCGCACGCCGCCCGAGCTCGGCGCCGACATCGCCGACCGGGGGATGGTGCTCACCGGCGGCGGCGCGCTGCTGCGCGACCTCGACCGCCTGCTGATGGAAGAGACGGGGCTTCCGGTGATCGTGGCCGAGGACCCGCTCACCTGCGTGGTGCGCGGCTGCGGCAAGGCGCTCGAGAACATGGAGAAGCTCCAGACGATCTTCACGACGGACTGACGGGACCGGGATCGATCCTCGATCCTTGACGCTCCGCAGCGATGGTTTCCCACCTCCCCGTCGACACGCCGGCATTCTTTCACCGTGGCCCGTCGCCGGCGGCGAGGCTCGTGTTCTTCGGCCTCGTCTCGATCGCCCTCTTGTTCCTCGACGCGCGGTACCGCTACCTGGAGCAGGTGCGCCAGGTGGTCGCGGTCGTGCTCCATCCCGTGCAGCGCGCGGCGGCACTGCCCGGCGCGGTGCTCGCGGGTGTTGGCGACTACTTCGCGTCGAAGCAGGCGCTCGCCGAGGAGAACGAGGCCCTGAAGCAGCGCCTGGCCGAAACCGGCGTGAAGGCGCAGGGGGCGGCCACGCTCGCGCAGGAGAACGAGCAGCTGAAGTCGCTGCTCGAGACCCGTGCGCGGCTCGACAGCGGCGCGACCGCCGTTACGGTGCTCTACACGGGGCGCGACGCGTTCCAGCAGAAGCTCGTCGTCGACAAGGGCCGGGACGCGGGCGTCGCCGCGGGTGCGGCGGTCGTCGACGCCGACGGCATCGTCGGGCAGGTGACGCGCACCTATCCTTACGTCGCGGAGGTCACGCTGCTCACCGACAAGGACCACGTGATCCCGGTCAAGCTCGAGCGGAACGGCGTGCGCGCGGTGATGGCCGGCGCGGGAGCGGGCCGCGCGCCGGAGCTGCGCTTCATGTCGCCGACGGCCGACGTGCGGGTCGGCGACCTGCTGGTCACGTCGGGTCTCGACGGCACGTATCCGCAGGGGCTTGCCGTCGCGCGCATCGCGACCGTCGAGCGCGACACGGGGCAGATGTTCGCCCGCATCACGGTCACGCCGGTCGGCGGTGTCGACCGCAGCGAGCAGCTGCTCGTGCTCGCGCGGTCGGTGGCGCTGCCGCCGCGTCCGGAGGACCCGGTCGAGGCCGAGGCGGCCAAGAAGCCGGGGCGCGGCCGCACGGCGCGCGGGGGCTAGCGGGATGTCGTTCCGACTGCCCTCGCTCGCGCCGGCCGACTCCAACGAGGTGCTGCGGCCAGTCAAGCCGCTGTTCGTCGCGCTGACGCTCGCCGCCGCGCTGTTCAGCAACCTGCTGCCGCTCGCCGGCACGGGGCTCGCGCTGCGCCCGGATTTCCTCGCCGTCACGCTGCTCTACTGGTGCATCCAGGCGCCGCGCTACGTCGGCGTCGGCGTCGCGTGGGCGATGGGGCTGCTCATGGACGTGGGCGACGGCACGCTGTTCGGGCAGCACGCGCTTGCCTACACGGTGCTCGCCTACGCAGCCGAGTACTTCCGCCGGCGCGTGCTGCGCTTCCCGCTGTGGCAGCAGGCGGTCCAGGTCGCGGCGCTACTCGTCTTCTGCGCCGGGCTCGTGCTGTTCGTGCGCGTGTTCGGCGGCGCGCCGATGCCCCGCCTTACCTACTTCGTGCCGGCGCTGGTCGGCGCGCTCCTGTGGCCGGCGTTCTCGGTGCTGCTGCAGTTGCCGCAGCGCCCGGTGCGCTCCTCGGCCACGCTGTAGACGGCCGCCCCGCGATCGATGGCACGGCGCTCCCTCTTCTCCCGCACGCGGCGCGCGGAACACGGGTTCGGCGGCTACGAGGTGCGCAACCCGGAACGCGAGCAGTTCTGGTTCCGCCGCCGCCTGGCCATCGCCGGCGTGCTCGTGCTCGCGGCGTTCGGCGGGCTGGTGGCGCGTTTCGTCTACCTGCAGGTCACGCAGCACGGCCACTACCGGACGCTCGCCGAGTCGAACCGCATCGCCGTCGTGCCGATTCCGCCGAACCGCGGCGTGATCACCGACCGCAACGGCGTCGTGCTCGCGCAGAGCGACTCGGCGTATACGCTGGAGATCCAGCCGTCGCGCGTGAAGGACCTCGACCGGGTGATCGACGAGCTGGCCGAGATCGTCGAGGTCACGCCGCGCGACCGCAAGCGCTTCCGCAAGCTCATCGAGGAGTCGAAGAACTTCGAGAGCCTGCCGCTGCGCACGCGCCTGTCCGACGAGGAGGTGGCCCGGTTCGCGGTCAACCGCTACCGCTTTCCCGGCGTCGAGATCAAGGCCCGGCTGTTCCGCACCTACCCGCTCGGCGAGGTCGGCTCGCACTTCCTCGGCCACATCGGCCGCATCAACGAACGCGACCTCGAGAAGATCGCCGAATGGGAAGCGACCGCGAACTACAAGGGCACTGACTACATCGGCAAGCTGGGCGTCGAGTTCACCTACGAGCGCGAGCTGCACGGCACGACCGGCGTCGAGGAGGTCGAGGTGGACGCCGGCGGGCGCGCAGTGCGCACGCTGTCCCGCGTGCCGCCGATCGCCGGCAACAACCTGCGGTTGTCGATCGACATCAAGCTGCAGCAGGCGGCCGAGGCGGCGTTCGGCACGCGCCGCGGCGCGCTGGTGGCGATCGACCCGGCGACGGGCGAGGTGCTTGCGTTCGTGAGCCGGCCGGGGTTCGACCCGAACCTGTTCGTCGACGGCATCGACCCTGTGAGTTGGAAGGAGCTGAACGAATCGCCCGACCGGCCGATGCTCAACCGCCCGCTCAAGGGGGCGTACCCGCCGGGTTCGACGATCAAGCCGTTCCTCGCGCTCGGGGCGCTCGCCTTGGGACGGCGCACCGCCTCGCAGACGATCTCGGACCCCGGCTACTTCCAGATTGCCGGTCACTCGCATCGCTTCCGCGACGACAAGCCGGGCGGGCACGGCGTCGTCGACATGTACAAGTCGATCGTCGTCTCGTGCGACACGTACTACTACCAGCTGGCCGCCGAGAGCGACATCGACGAGACGCACGCGTTCATGTCGACGCTGGGGTTCGGGCGCCTGTCCGGCGTCGACCTCGAGGGCGAGAGCGCGGGGGTGCTGCCGTCGCGGGCGTGGAAGCGCAAGCGCTTCGCCGGCCCGAACTACCGCGAGGACCACCGCAAGTGGTACCTCGGCGACTCGGTCTCCGCCGGGATCGGCCAGGGCTACACCGCATTCACGCCGCTGCAGCTCGCGCACGCGACGGCGACGCTCGCCAACGACGGCGTCGCGTTCCGGCCGCACCTCGTGAAGCAGGTCGAGAACCTGCGCACGGGCGAGGTGACGAGGATCGCCGCCGAGTCGACCCACACGCTGGCCGTGTCGAAGGAGCACATCGAGGTGATCCGCAGCGCGCTGGTGGGGGTCAACAAGGAAGGCACGGGCCGCCGCGCGTTCGACGGCGCGAAGTACGTCGCCGGCGGCAAGACCGGCACCGCGCAGGTGTACTCGCTCAAGGGCGAGACGTACGACGCGAGCAAGATCGACGAGCGGCTGCGCGACCACGCCTGGTTCATGGCCTACGCGCCCGCCGACCGCCCGCGCATCGCCATCGCGGTGCTGGTCGAGAACGGCGGCTTCGGCGCGCGGGCGGCGGCGCCGATCGCGCG
>CAYQAF010000028.1:0-10898 GCA_964415375.1 uncultured Alcaligenaceae bacterium | reverse complement strand
CTGGCGCCGAGCGCCTTCAGCCCGTCGACCAAGGACCGCGCGATGCGGTCGATGTCGCGGATGCCGCGCGAACCCACGGCGACGGCAACTTTCGCCCCTGGCGCGACGAGCGTCCGAATCGCAGGCTTCGCGAGCTCGGCGGTCACCGCGGCGGCGGCGTCCGCAAGCTGCGGTGCGTCGAAGGTCTGTCGGACCCGATACATCCGGGGCAGGGGGATGGAGCGCGCTTCTTCGGTGAGGACAGGCATGGGGGAACCCGCTATCGCTGCGCCGCGGCTGGACGATCCGCGACAGGTAGTGGACGAACACGACGAGCGCAAGCTCGGCGACCAGGATCGGCATGATGCCCCGGATCGCCGCACGGAGCTTTGCGCGCGCTCAGACAGAGCGCATTGGACCGGTCTGTGCGTGCGAGGTGGGACGGCGAGAGTTGCAGCGAGCGGTGCAGCCGGGCGGAGTTGCCCGGGTACGGCTCGTCGCTGCAATCAAGGCAGCATCGCCAGGACCGCCTCGGCCTTCCGGGCGAGGTGCACCCGCATCAGCTGCGCCAGCCCCTCCCCGTCGCGCCCGCGCAGCAGCTCGACCATCTGCTGGTGCTCGTGGATGGCGGCGTTCCACTTGCCGACGTCCAGGTTGGAGCGGAAGCGCAGGTTCTGGATGCGCAGGTTGAGCTTGTGCGCCATCTCGTCCAGCACCGCATTGCGCGAGGCGGCCAGGATCGCGTCGTGGACGACGCGATTGAGCCGGTAGTACTCGGGCAGGTCGTGACGGGCGTGACAGGCCTGCATCTCGAAGGTCAGCGCCGCGATTTCGCCCACCTCCTCGTCGGTGATGTTGCGGCACGCGAGCTCCGCGGCGAGAGCCTCCAGCGCGCCCATGATCTCGAAGCTCTGGCGCACCGCTTCGGGCGACATCTGCGCGACGAAGGCGCCACGGTTGGGGATGACGGTGACGAGGCCGTCGTGCGCGAGCAGGCGCAGCGCCTCGCGCAACGGCGTGCGCGACACGTCCATCCGCTCGCACAGGTGGCGCTCGTTCAGGCGCTCGCCGGGCGGCAGTTCGCCTTCGATGATCAATTCCCGGAGCCGGTCGGCGATGGCCGTGGGCAGCGTCCGGTATTCGGTCGGCAGGGCGATGACGGCAGTATCGATCATGTTTTGGTATACCAACGGACAGCTGGCGCGACGCACCCTTGCTGGGCCCAATACGGGCAAGTTTGCACCAGATGTGGGCTATTGACAACTTGAACGAAGGGGCGTACGGTTTTTTGTATACCAAAAACGGCTTGATCCCATGACCGCCGCCGATCGACCGGCGATCTTCCCGCAGAGGCTTCCGATGACCGACCGTTCGCCACGTCCCGCCGGCCGCCACTTCCTGCAGATTCCGGGCCCGACCAACGTCCCCGACCGGGTGCTGCGCGCGATCGACCGGCCCACGATCGACCACCGGGGCCCCGAGTTCGCGCGCCTTGGGCGCGACGTGCTCGACCGTATCCGGCTGGTGTTCCAGACGCGTTCGCCGGTCGTCATCTATGGCGCGTCGGGCACCGGGGCCTGGGAGGCCGCGCTGGTGAACACACTGTCGCCGGGGGACGTCGTGCTCATGGTGGAAACCGGACACTTCGCGGCGCTGTGGAAGCGGCTGGCCGAGCGCCTGGGGCTCGCGCCCGTGTTCCTCCCCGGCAACTGGCGGCACCCCGCGGACCCCGAGGCGATCCACGCCCGTCTCGCCGACGATCGCGCGCACGCGATCAAGGCCGTGTGCATCGTCCACAACGAGACCTCGACCGGCGTGACGAGCGACGTCGCGGCCGTGCGCAAGGCGATCGACCGCGCCGGCCATCCGGCGCTGCTGATGGTCGACACGATCAGTTCGCTGGCGTCGATCGACTACCGTCACGACGAGTGGGGCGTGGACGTCACCGTCGCCGGCTCGCAGAAGGGCCTGATGCTGCCGCCCGGGCTCGCCTTCAACGCGGTCAGCGACAAGGCGATCGCGGCGTCGAAGGGCGCGAAGCTGCCGCGCAGCTACTGGGCCTGGGACGAGATCATCGCGTCGAACGCCCAGGGCTACTGGCCCTACACGCCGTCCACGAACCTGCTCTACGGCCTGCAGGCCGCACTCGACCAGCTCCTGGAAGAGGGCCTGCCCAACGTGTTCGCGCGCCACGACCGGCACGCCGAGGCCACCCGTCGCGCGGTGCGGGGGTGGGGCCTCGAGATCCTCTGCGCCGACCCGGCACGGTACTCGAGCTCGCTGACCGCCGTGATGATGCCGGCCGGGCACGACGCCGACGCCTTCCGCCGCGTGGTGCTCGAGGCATTCGACATGTCGCTCGGCACCGGGCTCGCCAAGGTCGCGGGCAAGGTGTTCCGGATCGGCCACCTCGGCGACTTCAACGACTTGACGCTCATGGGCACGCTCGCGGGCGTGGAGATGGGCCTCGAGCTCGCCGCCGTCCCGCACCGCGCGGGCGGCGTGCAGGCCGCGATGGAGTACCTCGCCGCCGCTCGCGCCCAGCCCGCGTCCCGTTCCGCCGTCGCCGCCTGATGCATTCCACGCCGTCCCCCGCCCGCCCCAGGAAGGAGCCCACCATGCCTCTACGCTTCGTCATCGCAGCGCTCGCTGCGGCCTGCCTCGCCACGCCTGCGCTCGCGCAGGAGAAGATCAAGTTCAAGGCCATCGGCCAGCCGCTCGCCACCGGCCTCGTGCAGAAGAACAAGGAACAGCCGTTCTTCGAGTCGCTGGCGCAGAAGACCGGACTTCCCATCGAGGTCGACTACAAGCCGATCGACACGCTCGGCGTGAAGGACACCGAGCAGCTGCGGATGATGAAGTCCGGGCTGTTCGACATCGTGTCGCTGCGCGTGTCGCAGAACTCGCGTGACGAGCCGATGCTGCTCGGCCTCGACCTCGTCGGGCAGAACCCCGACTACGCGACCGGCCGGCTGACCGCGAAGGCCTGGTTCCAGCCGCTGGACGAGCGCCTGCAGAAGCAGTTCGGCGTGAAGCTCCTCGGCATCTGGCCGTTCGGCCCGCAGGTGCTGTTCTGCAAGAAGCCGATCACGAAGCTCGCCGACGTCAAGGGCCTCAAGGTCCGCGTCTACGACCAGAGCCTCGCCAAGTTCATCAGCTCGCTCGGGGGCACGCCGGTGGCGCTGTCGTTCCCGGAAACCCACCAGTCGCTGTCGCTCGGCGTCGTCGACTGCGCGATCACGGGTCCCAGCTCCGCGAATTCGGCCGGCTGGCCGGAAGTGTCGACGCACCAGCTGGCGATCGGCTTCCAGGTCGCGCTCAACGCCTACACGATGACGCTGAAGGCGTGGAACCAGCTGAACCCCGAGCAGCAGGCCAAGCTCAAGGCCGCGTTCGACGCGCAGACCGAGGAGGTGTGGAAGTACTCCGAGGAGCTGTTCGCCGATGCCGTCGGCTGCAATGCCGGTCGCGAACCGTGCGTCCACCACAAGAAGTTCAAGCTGGTCGACGTCCCGGTGACGAAGGCCGACATCGACCTCGTCAAGGTGGCGGTGCGCGACATCTCGCTGCCCGCGTGGGCCGAGGTGTGCGACCAGACGAATCCCGGCTGCTCCCAGAAGTGGAAGCAGACGGTCGGCGCCGCGATCGGCATCAAGTAGGACCACGCAGCAACACCGAAGGCTCCCGTCATGAACCCGGTGCAACGATTCCTGGCGTGGGTCTTCGGTGCGATCTTCCTTGGGCTGTCGGTCGTCGTCAGCGTCGAGACGCTGGCGCGAAAGCTGTTCAACTACTCGATCCAGGGCGCCGACGAGCTCGGCGGCTACGCGCTCGCCGCGGGCTCGGTGATCGCGTTCTCGCTGGCGCTCGTCGGACGCAACCACATCCGCGTCGACGTCTTCCACGAGCGCTTCTCGCCGCGGGCGCAGGCCGTGATGAACGTGCTGTCGTACGTGCTGCTCGCAGTCCTCGCCGTGCTCATCGCGTTCGTCGCGTTCAAGGTCGTGCAGGACACGCGAGCCTACGGCAGCACGGCCCCGACGCCATGGCAGACGCCGCTGATCTGGCCACAGGGCGTCTGGTACGCGGGGCTGGTCGTGTTCGCGCTTGTCACCATCGGCTACGCCGCGCGCGCGACCCTGCTGCTCGTCCAGGGCCGCATCGACGAGGTCAACCACCACTTCCAGCCGAAGAGCGTGAAGGAGGAGGTCAAGGAGGAGGTGGACGACTTCGCGCAGCGCAGCGGCGGCCCGGAGTTGCTCCGCCCGGCTGCCGAAGCGTCCCCGGCCCCGCGGGAGCCGGCATGACGCTCGCTATCTCCGCGCTGTTCGTCTTCCTCGTGATGCTGGGGATGATGCTGGTCGGCCTGCCGATCGCGGTCTCGATGGCCGCGGTCGGCATCCTCGGCGGCGTGGCCGCTTTCGGGGCGCCCTTCATCGATTCCATCGCGCCGGTCGTGTGGGGCACGCTCAACGAGAACCTGCTGACCTGCATTCCGCTGTTCGTGCTGCTGGGCGAGCTGCTGCTGCGCTCCGGCATCGCCGACCGCATGTACACCGCGCTCTCCGCGTGGCTCGGGGGCCTTCCTGGCGGCCTCTTGCACACCAACATCGGCGCGTGCGCGCTGTTCTCTGCGACATCGGGCTCCTCCGTGGCTACGGCGGCGACCATCGGCACCGTTGCACTGCCATCGCTGCACGCACGGGGCTACCCGATGCGCGGCGCGCTCGGTTCGCTCGCTGCCGGCGGCACGCTGGGCATCCTGATCCCGCCTTCGGTCAACATGATCGTGTACGGGTCGCTCACCAACAACTCGATCGGCAAGCTGTTCATCGCGGGCATCATCCCGGGAATCCTGCTGACGCTGTGCTTCATGGCGTACATCTACGGCAGCGCCGTGATGGGGGGCAATGGCATGCGCGAGGCCCCGTTGCCGCTGCGCGAGCGCGTCCGCACGCTCAGGTACCTCGTCCCGCCGGTCGTCGTCTTCGGCATCGTGATGGGCAGCCTCTACTTCGGCATCGCCACGGCCACCGAGTCGGCCGCGCTCGGCGTCCTCGTCGCGCTGTTCTTCGTGTGGCGCATGGGCAAGCTCACCCGCGAGGTGCTGGAGACCTGCTTCCTGCAGACTGCGCGCACGAGCGGCATGATCCTGCTGATCATCGTCGCCGCGTTCATCCTGAACCTCACCATCGGCCTCACGGGCGTCGCCGACGCGATCACCAAGTGGGTGACCTCGTTCGGCCTGTCGGCGACGGCGATGCTGCTCGCGCTGACGGTGTTCTACCTCGTCCTCGGCATGTTCATGGACGTGCTGTCGATGCAGGTGGCGACGATCCCGATCACCTATCCGATCATCGAGGCGCTCGGCGTCGATCCGATCTGGTACGGCATCTACATCGTGCTGATGTGCGAGCTCGGCATGATCACGCCGCCGGTCGGCATGAACCTCTTCGTCGTGCACGGCATCCGCCCGGACAAGGGCGGCATCCAGGACGCGATCTGGGGGGCGCTGCCCTACGCCGTGATCATGCTGCTGTTCACGTTCCTGCTGATGGCGGCGCCGTGGCTCGCGACGTGGCTGCCCGGCAAGATGGCCTGAAGCACATCGACTGCGTCGCGGCCGGTGCCGGACCCGGGCCGGCGGGGCTTCAAACTGCGGAGGATGGATGGGTCTCAAGACGGAGATCTTGCCGGCGTTCTATCAGGACTCGGTGGTGCTGATGCGCATCTCGGCGCAGGTCCGCGCGCGCGTTTCGGTCCGCGAGGTCGCGCTGTTCATGGGCACGCCGGCCAACCACGCGCTGCTGGCGCAGGCGGGACTCGCCACGGCCGCCGGGCAGGCGGCCGGTCCCAACGACCTCATCGTGACGGTGAGCGCCGACGACGAACGCGCCGCCGCCGAGGCGATCGGCGCGGTGAAGGAACTGCTGGCGGAGTCGAGCCGGTCGCGCGAAGCCTCCGCCGAGTACCGGCCGCGCACGCTCGACTCGGCGTTGCAGGCCCTGCCGGACGCGAACCTCGCCGCGCTGTCCATCCCCGGTCCGTACGTGCGGGACGAAGCCATGGCGGCGTTGCGCCGCAACCTGCATCTCTTCATCTTCAGCGACAACGTGCCGATCGCCGACGAGATCGCGATGAAGCAGGAAGCGCTGCGGCGCGGGCTGCTGTGCATGGGGCCGGACCAGGGCACGGCCTACCTCGGCGGGGTCGGGCTGGGTTTCGCGAACGTCGTCGCGCGCGGCCGCGTCGGCTGCGTGGCCGCGTCGGGCACCGGGCTGCAGGCGGTCGTGTCGCGTCTGGACGCGCTCGGCGAGGGCGTTTCGCACGCCATCGGTGTCGGCGGGCGCGATCTCTCGGAGGCGGTGGGCGGGGCGATGACGCTGTTCGCGCTCGACGCGCTGGCCGCCGACCCCGCGACCGAAGGCATCGTGCTGGTGTCCAAGCCGCCGCATCCGTCCGTGCTCGACCGGGTCGAGGCGAGGCTCGCCGCCATCCCGAAGCCGACGGTGATCTGTTGCGTGGGGGCGAAGCCGCGCAGCCCCGGGAAGGTCGTTTGGGTGGACACGCTGCAGCAGGCCGCCGATGCGATCGTCGCTGCGATGGCCGGCCAGCGATGGGACAGCGCACCGCTCAGCGACGCGGGCCAGGTCGGCAAGTGCCTGCGCTCGCTCGCAGGTGCGGGATGCGGCGGCCGCCGCATCCTCGGCTTGTACACGGGCGGCACGCTCGCCTACGAAACCGGGCACGTGCTGCGTGGTGTGTTCGGCGACGATCATCCGCACCGCATCCTCGATCTCGGCGACGACGAGTACACCGTGGGCCGTCCGCATCCGATGATCGATCCGCGCACGCGTGGCGAGATGATCGTGCGCGCCGGCGACGATCCCGGGATCGGCGTGCTGCTCGTCGACCTCGTGCTCGGCAAGGGCGCCCACGCAAGCCCCGCGGCGCCCCTGGCCGAGGCGGTGAACGAGGCGCGCCGGAGCGCGCGGTCGGGCGGGCGCGATATCGCCGTGCTCGCTGCGGTGATCGGGACGGTGGGCGACCCGCAGGGCCTCGCGTCGCAGGCGGCCCTGCTGGAGGAGGCGGGCATCGCGACGCTCGCGACGAATGCCGATGCCGCGCGGTGCGCGGCCATGCTGGTCCACCCGCCGTTGCAAGCCGAGTGGATGCGGGAGATGGCGTGATGGAAACCAAGGTCCTGCCCGAGGCGCTGCGCGTGATCAACGTCGGTCTCGAAAGCTTCGCCGACGACCTGCGCGCGGACGGCGTGCCGGTGGTGCAGATGGACTGGCGGCCGCCCGCGGGCGGCAATGCGCGGCTCGCCGCGCTGCTCGCCGAACTGGACGACGAGGCATGAGATGAGCATTAAGGACGCCAATCAGGAGTGCGTGAACCGCATCCAGGAAGGCACGGCCGTCTGGGTCGACCTGCGCCTCGCGCGGGACGTGGTACCCGGCATGGGCGACTACACGGTGTTCCACGCGGGTCCGCCGCTGTCGTGGGACCGGATGCCCGGGCCGATGCGGGGGGCGATCATCGGCGCTAGCATGTTCGAGGGCTGGGCGAAGACGCCGGAGCAGGCGGTCGCCCTCGCGGAGAGCGGCCGGCTGCGCTTCGACTCGAGCCACCACCATCACGCGATCGGGCCGATGTCGGGGATCATCACCCCGTCCATGCAGGTGAACGTCGTGCGCAACGACCGCTTCGGCATCGACACCTATTCGACGCTCTACATGGGCATCGGCAAAGTGCTGCGGCATGGCGCCTACGACGAGTCGGTGATGGAGAAGCTGCGCTGGATGAACCACGATCTCGCGCCGCTGCTGCGCCGGGCCGTCCACGCCGCCGGGGGCATCGACGTCAAGAGCATCGTCGCGCAGGCGGTGCAGATGGGCGACGAGATGCACAACCGCAACAAGGCGAGCAACGCGCTGCTGCTCGTCGCGCTGGCGCGGCACCTGGTTGCGGTGGGCGAGGCAGGCGAAGTGGCCCGCGCGCTCAAGTTCATCGAGGATGCGGGGCACTTCATCCTCAACCTCGTCATGGCGGGAAGCAAGGGCATCATGGACGCCGGCGCCGGCATCCCCGAGTGCACCGTCGTCACCGCGATCGCGCGCAACGGTTACGAGACGGGCATCCGGGTGAGCGGCACGGGCGAGCGCTGGTTCACCGCGCCTGCCCCGATGATCGAGGGCGTCTACTTCCCCGGCTTCGGACCCGACGACGCCAACCCCGACATGGGCGACTCGTCGATCACCGAGACGGTCGGCCTGGGCTCGCTCGCGATGGCGGGCGCCCCGGCGGTGGTCGAGTACGTGGGCGGCACGCCGGCGTTCGCGCTCGAGACCACGTTGAAGATGTACGAGATCACCGTGGCGGAAAACAAGGCCTACAAGCTGCCCGGGCTGCAGTTCCGCGGCACCCCGCTCGGCATCGACATCCGCAAGGTGGTGAAGACCGGCATCACGCCGGTGATCAACACCGGCATCGCCTGCAAGCGCCCCGGCGTGGGCCAGATCGGAGCGGGCCTTACGGCCGTGCCGATCGAGTGCTTCGAGAAGGCGCTGGAGGCCTTTGCCGCGATGCGCGCAGTTGTCCAGTGACCCGGCAGCACGCGATCGGAGCGCCGACATGCAACTCCACGAACTGAGCGCCCGTGCCGCGGCCGACGCGATTCGCCGCGGCGAGCTCGCGTCCGAAGCGCTGGTGCGCGACTGCCTCGACCGCATCGCACGGACGGAGGATCGCATCCGCGCCTGGACCTGGCTCGATCCCCAACATGCGATCGCACAGGCCCGCGCGGCAGACCGTGCGCAGGCGGACGGTGCGCGGCTGGGCGCGCTGCACGGTCTGCCCGTCGGCATCAAGGACATTTTCGACACCGCCGACATGCCCACCGAGTACGGAACGGTGCTGCACCAGGGCCGGCGGCCACGCGAGGACGCGACCGTCGTGGCGCTGCTGCGCAAGGCCGGCGCGGTGATCATGGGCAAGACGGTCACCACGGAACTGGCCGTGTACGCACCGGGCAAGACGACCAATCCGCACGACGAGCGTCGCACGCCGGGCGGCTCGTCCAGCGGCTCGGCGGCGGCGGTCGCGGCGTGCATGGTGCCGCTCGCCGTGGGTACGCAGACGAACGGATCGCTGATCCGGCCGGCGTCGTACTGCGGTGTCTACGGCTTCAAGCCCTCCCACGGCGCGATCTCCCGCCACGGCGTGCTGAAGCAGTCGCCCACGCTCGACCACGTCGGCGTGTTCGCGCGCTCTGTCGAGGACGTCGCGATGATCGCCCGCGAACTTTTCGCCTGGGACGGCAAGGACCTCGACGTCGCGCCGGGAAGCCACCTCGAGCTCCCGGCACGTTGGGACAACGCGCTGCCCGGGCCGCCGCGCATCGCGTTCGTGAAGACGCCGCTGTGGCCGCAGGCCGAGCGCATCGCGCAGGAAGCGTTCGTGCAGCTCGCCGAGAACTGGAGCGACGTGGTCACCGAGGTCGACCTGCCACCGGCATTCGACTCGGCGGTCGAGTGGCACCGGACGATCATGGAGTCGGATCTCGCCAACAGCTTCGAGGCGGAGTACGCGCGCGGCCGCGACCGGCTGAGCGATGTGCTGGTGCAGATGCTCGAGCGCGGACTGCACTACACGGGCGTGAGCTACAGCAAGGCGCGCGACGGCATCGTCGTGCTCCAGCGCGCGCTGGAGCGGCTGTTCGCCGAGTACGACGCGATCCTCACGCCGGCGACGCAGGGCGCGGCGCCGAAGGGGCTCGCCGCCACGGGCAGCCCGATGTTCTGCACGATCTGGACGCTGTGCGGGGTTCCGGCGCTCAGCATGCCCGTGCTGCAGGGCGAGGACGGCATGCCGATGGGGGCACAACTCGTGGGTCGCAAGGGGCGCGACGCGCGCCTGCTGGGCGTGGCGCGCTGGCTGGCCGAGCGCGAACGGCGGCAGGCCGGCAGCGTCGACGAGCCACCGGAAGGAGGCGGAACATGAACGAGCACGTCCACGCGGGCCCGCAGGTGATCGCCGCGCGGCCGCTGACCGCGGAGGATTTCGCGCCGTACGGGCAGGTGCTGCAGGGCACCGGCCCGGTGACCGAGCGCAAGGAGTTCGCGTCGCGCATGCAGAACGGGCGGCCGCACGCGAAGCCGAACATGACGTACATGAAGGTCCTGCCCGCGACGGGACGGGTGCTGGTGCGCGCGGTCGAACGTCATCCGTTCTCCAACCAGACCTTCGTTCCGCTCAATGGAACGCGGCACCTCGTGGCGGTCTGTCCGTCGGCACCCGACGGCAGCCCGGTGGTCGCGCGTCTGGAGGTGTTCGTGGCCTCCGGATCGCAGGCCGTCAACTACGACGCGAACGTGTGGCACGCACCGCGCACCGCGCTCAGCCTGCCGGGCGAGTTCGTGATGTTCCGCTGGGACGATGGCGGCGCGCTCGATACCGAGCTGATCGCGCTCGCAACGCCGGTCGCGGTCGAGCTTGCCGGGCACTGACCCGATGGCCCTGGCGGTCCGCGCACTCTCCGGCGACGTGGCGTGCCTCGCCGCGCTTCGCAGCGGCCTTCGCGGGCGCGTGCACAGCGTCTTCGCGCGCGTGGTCAACGTGACCGTGCCGGACGGCACGCTGTTCACGCTGGCGAGCCGCGAGGTGGACGATGCGCCGGACACGCTCGTCGTGGACCTCCGGTCCTTCGACGGCAGCGGTGTGGCGGTCGGCGAGACGGTTGCGGCGCGCGACGGTGTCCTCGCCGTCGGCCGGTCTCTCGCGATCCGGTTCGATGGCGCACGGCCCTGGGTACCCCTGCTGCCGTGGTACCCCGCACAGGACGCGCCACTGCGTCGCAACTTCGACGCACTGCGAGCGCACTTGGCCCGGCTCGACCGCAGTCCGGACGGCGACGC
>CAYQAF010000027.1:8554-10922 GCA_964415375.1 uncultured Alcaligenaceae bacterium | reverse complement strand
TCACGCCGCCCGCGTCGATCATGTCCTTCTTGCGGTCGACGATGAACAGGTAGCCGTCCTCGTCGACGTAGCCCACGTCGCCGGTGCAGAGCCAGCCGTCGCGCAATGCCGCCGCGGTGAGGTCCGGGCGGCCGAGGTAGCCGGGCATCGTGATCGGCCCGCGCCCGACGATCTCGCCGCCGCCGCCGGGCGCGAGTTCGCGGCCGTCGTCGCCGACGATGCGCATCTCGAAGAACGGCGGCGGCACGCCCACGCTTCCCGCCTTGCGCTTCGCCTCGTCCCTGTCGAGGATCGTGACGAAGCCCTCGGTGAGGCCGTACAGCTCGTAGAACCGATCGTGCAGGAGGCGCAGCAGCCGCTCCTTGTGCTCGACGTGGAGCGGCGCGCCGAGCGAGAGAATGCACTCGAGCCAGGTGAGCCGCGCCGGGTCGAACCCGCGCGCGTTGAGGATCGCGATGACTTGCGCCGGCACCAGCATCGTGTGGGTGACGCGCTCGCGCTCGACCGTCTCGATGAAGGCTTCGGCGTCGAACGCACGATGCAGAACGTACGTCGCGCCGTTCATGAACGCCGGGAACATCGTCACCATCGCGCCGTTGAACACGATCGCCCCGGAGTGCAGCACGACCGACTCGGGCGCCATGCGCCAGGCGTTCGACAGCAGCGCCGCGTACATCGCGCGGATGAAGTGCGTGTGGCAGATGCCCTTCGGCAGCCCGGTGGTGCCGCTCGTGTACATCAGCGTCAGCAGGTCGCCCGCCTCGACGTGCGCGCGCGGCGGCTCGTCGGATGCCGCCTCGCGCAGCGTCGCGTACGAGAGTCAGCCCGTGTCCTCGTCCGAGGGCGCCGGATCGACGAGTACCCATCCCGGCAGCGGTTGCGCGGCGTAATCGCGCCGGACGGCGTCGAGCATCGCGACCTGATCGCTCGTGCCGACGACGACCCGTGGCTTGGCGTCGGCGAGCAGCGACGCGAGGCCCGGCGCGTTGAGCAGCGGTGACAGCGGCACAATGGCCGCGCCGAGCTAAATGTCAGAGTCGACGCCGCATGTCGGCGAGCCGGAAGCCCGGCCCCGGTTCCGTTGCGTCCGTGGAAAGCGCGAGCACCTTGAAGAGCTCGCCCATCTCCGCCGGCGAGAGGAGCTTCTGGACGGCGGCGGCCGCGCGCACGTAGTCGGCGGACGTCGGCGGCCCCACGGCGGCGAGCCGGTCGAGAATGCCGCAGGACAGGAGGAAGGCGGCCTGCGAGGCGAAGCCCGCGACGGACAATCCGGCACGCACCCCGGCCTCGGCGATCGCGGTGAAGTCGACGTGCGTGGTGAGGTCGGACAGCCCCGGCCACAACAGCGGGTCGGCGTGCGCGCGATGCCGGTAATGACCCATCAGCGTGCCCATCGCACGCTGCGGGTGGTAGTACTCGCCACGCGGGAAGCCGTAGTCGATCGCGAGGATCGTTCCCTTTCCCGTGCGCCTGCCCAGGTCCTCGACCAATGCCTCCGCGGACGGGTCGACCTCGCTGGCGTAATCGATGCCGGCGGGAAAGCGCGCTTCGCCGAGCTCGCGCAGCGTGCCCGGCCCGAGCGGCCGGTCCTCGAGTGCCAGGCCCGCTCCCGTCCGCACGACACCGCGCTCGAACCAACGGCCGTCACGGCGCACCAGTACATGCGGCGGCACGGCGTCGAGTAACTCGTTCATCACGACGACCCCGTCCCAGCGCGCCGGCAGCGTATCGAGCCACTCGACGCGCGCCGCGAGCGCCGGGACCTCTCGAGCGAGCGTGGCCCGCTGTCGCTCGCGCAGGTCCGGCGACACCTCGAGGATCGCGTAGCGGCCGGGCATCGCCGCCACCGCGTCGAGGCCACGCATCACGTCCGCAGCGAGCCGGCCGGTGCCGGCCCCGAACTCGATCACGTCGCCGCCATGACGCAGGAGGTGCGCGGCGACCTCGACCGCGAGCGTGGCGCCGAAGAGCGGCGAGAGCTCCGGGGCGGTGACGAAGTCGCCCGAAGCACCGAACTTGCGCGCCCCGGCGACGTAGTAGCCGAGCCCCGGCGCGTAGAGCACGAAGCGCAGGTACGCCTCGAGAGGAATCCAGCCGCCCGCGGCGTCGATCTCGAGATCGAGCGCTGCGGACACCGTCGCGCCATGGGCACGTGCCGCGGCGTCGGGCTCGGGGAGGGAGGTGGCGGCGGGCACGTCGATCGGGTCCGGAAGCGCGCGCGGGACCGGGGATGTCTGTGCTAGTGTACGAGAGCCGGCTTGCGATCCGGCGCGGCAGTCGTTCGAGCCCGAGTCCAGCCCCGGAGTGCCCGACGTGCACGGCAAGGTCGTCCTCATCACCGGCGGGGCCAAGCGCGTAGGCGCCGCGA
>CAYQAF010000027.1:6548-8454 GCA_964415375.1 uncultured Alcaligenaceae bacterium | reverse complement strand
GTGCACGGCAAGGTCGTCCTCATCACCGGCGGGGCCAAGCGCGTAGGCGCCGCGATCACCCGCCGTCTGCACGCGGCCGGTGCGAACCTCATGCTGCACTACCGCGCCTCTGCGGGCGAGGCGCGGCTGCTGCAGGCGGAGTTGAACCACGTGCGGGCCGGCTCGGTCGCACTGATCCAGGCGGACGTCCTCGACGTCGGCAAGCTGCCGTCGCTGGTCGAGCAGACGCTCGCGACCTTCGGCCGCCTCGACGGGCTGGTGAACAACGCGTCGTCGTTCTTCCCGACGCAGGTCGGCGACATCACCCTGGCCGTGTGGGACGACCTGATCGGCACGAACCTGCGCGCGCCGCTCTTCCTGTCGCAAGCGGCAGCCCCGGCGCTCAAACGCACGCAGGGCGCGATCGTCAACATCACGGACATCCACGCCGAGCGCCCGCTCAAGGGCTACGTCGTCTACTCCGCGGCCAAGGCCGGGCTGTCCGGCCTCACCCGCTCGCTCGCCCGCGAGCTCGCACCGGAGGTGCGTGTGAACGCGGTCGCGCCCGGGCCGATCCTGTGGCCGGAGGACAGCCAGTTCGACGAGCTGTCGCGGCAGCGCATCGTCTCGCACACGCCGCTGAAGCGCGAGGGCTCGCCCGACGACATCGCCCGTGCGGTGCATTTCCTGCTGGTCGATGCGCCCTACGTCACCGGCGAGACGATCGCGGTCGACGGCGGCCGCCACATGGCGATCTGAGACACCGAACAGCGGGCGCGATGCGCGCGTGGGTCTACCGACTGTCCGGCGCCACCGCCGCCGAACTGCCGGCGGCGCTGTGGTCGTTCAGCTGCTTCTTCTCGCTGCTGGCGGGCTACTACGTGCTGCGCCCGATCCGCGACGAGATGGCGATCCAGGTCGGACAGGCGCAGTTGCACGAGCTCTTCACCGCGGTGTTCGTGACGATGCTCGTGGTGGCGCCGGTGTTCGGCTGGCTCACCCGGACCTTCCCGCGCAAGAAGCTCCTGCCGTGGCTCTATGCCTTCTTCGTCGCCAACCTGATCGGCTTCTGGACGATCTTCGAGGCCGGCGGCACGCAGTCAGGTCTCATCGCCCGCGCCTTCTTCGTCTGGGTCTCGGTGTTCAACCTGTTCGCCGTCAGCGTGTTCTGGAGCCTGATGGCCGACCTGTTCGACACCGCGCAGGCGCAGCGCCTGTACGGCTTCATTGCCGCCGGCGGGACCGCCGGGGCGCTCGCGGGGCCTTCGCTCACGGCGCTGTTCGTGATGCTGGTCGGCGCGAAAGGGATGCTGCTCGTGTCGGCGGGCTTCCTGCTCGTCACGATGCTCGCCGTCACGCGGCTGCGCGACTGGGCGGCACGAACCGGCGCGGCCGGAACCGCGGAGGAAGCACCGATCGGCGGCAGCATCTGGGCCGGGCTGACCGACGTCGTGCGCTCGCCCTACCTGCTCGGCATCTGCCTGTTCCTGTTCGCCTATTCGCTGCTGTCGACATTCCTCTACTTCCAGCAGGCCGCGCTGGTGCCGGCGGCGATCGCCGACAGTGCGGAGCGCACGCGCCTCCTTGCACTGGTCGATGTCGCGGTGAACGTGCTGACACTTGCGATGCAGGTGTTCGCGTTCGGCGCGCTGATCCGCAGGCTCGGCACGACCTTCATGCTGTGCGCGATGCCCGTCGTGTCGATCGTCGGCTTCGTCGCGCTCGCGCTCGCGCCCGGGCTCGCCACGCTCGTCGCCTTCGGCATCGTGCGCCGCGCCGGCGAATACGCTGTCTCCAAGCCCGCGCGGGAGACGCTCTTCAACGTGCTGCCGCCCGAGCAGAAGTACAAGGCCAAGAACGTGATCGACACGCTGGTGCATCGCTTCGGCGACACGTCGTCGACGTGGATCTTCGCCGGGCTGAAGGG
>CAYQAF010000027.1:0-6448 GCA_964415375.1 uncultured Alcaligenaceae bacterium | reverse complement strand
TGGTGCATCGCTTCGGCGACACGTCGTCGACGTGGATCTTCGCCGGGCTGAAGGGCGCGGGATTGTCGCTCGCCGCGATGACGTGGCTCGCGGTCCCGGTCGCGGGCGCCTGGCTCGCGGTGGCGAGCTCCCTGGGGCGCCAGCATCGCGAGCGCACCGCCACCCCGAAAGTAGGGTCAGACTCGACTTTCAGCGCGGCGGAAAGTCGAGTCTGACCCTACTTTTTGGGCTGCAAAGCCGCGGCGAGGCGCTCGAGGTACGGATCGACGATGCCATGCGAGACGAGCGCCACGCGGGTGCGCTCGAGGTAGTCGCGCGTGCTGCCGAGATGCCCGCACGCGGTCGCGATCACCTCGGCCTGCCGCTCGAGCGTGAGCCCTGCCGCGTACTGCGGATGGTCGCGCTTGACGACGAACGCGAGGCCGACCACCGGCCGGCCGTCGGTCGCGAGCTCCACCCAGCGCGGTGCGTAGCTCCCCACGACCATTTCGCGTCGCCAGAGCAGGTGCAGTTCGTCGATCGCAGCCGGCGCCGGCAGGCGATAGGCCACGCCGCGGCAGGCGCCGCCGGGCATCAGGCCGAGCACGAGCCCCGGCGCGTGCGGCATGCCGCGGGAGGCAAGTGACCACAGGCAGAAGCGGCGGTGGTAGCCGCGCAGGAGCGCCGGGCGACTCTCGGCGATGGGAAAGATCGGATTCCACAGCAGCGACCCGTAGGCGAACACCCACCAGCCGGCGCCCTTCGGCCTCGCGGCGAGCGTCGCGTTGAGCGACGTCGAGAGCGCCTCGTCGGTGAGCGTGCGTCCGGGATCCACGGCAGCGAGGTAGATCGCGCGCATCTTGCCCGCTTCGAGGTCGTGGCGTGACAGACCCAGTGCCGCGGGTTGCGTGGGCGCCGCGTCCGCCGACGGGCCGCGTGGCGAGGCAGACGCCGGGAGCTTGCGTACGCGCGCGGGCTTGCGCCGTGGAAAGGGCGCGTCACTCATCCGCGAGGTGCGCGAGCGCCTTGCCGATCTCTGCCCGCCCGCGTTGGCGCTTCGCCTTGCGGCTTTCCTGGTGCGCGTGCCCCTTGCCGAGCAGCGGCGATCCGGCCAGCGGGTTGCGCGGCTTGGGGACGAGCGGTGGATGTCGCTTGGCGCGCTTCATGGCTTGATGTCAACGGGCCTCACGCGCTACACCAGACCCGCAAACGGCAGGCGTTCCTCGCACCATGCCGCCACGGCCAGGAGACGCGCGTCGTCGCCGGCCGGGGCGACCAGCTGCAGTCCGAGCGGCATGCCGTGGGCATCGCGTGCGACGGGAAGCGTGATCGCGGGCGCACCCAAAAGCGATGCCAGCGTGCAGCAAGACGGATCACCGGTACCGTCGAGGCCGGCAGGCGCACCGGCCGGCGCCGACGCCACGAACAGCGCGTCGTAGCGCGACAGCCAGTCGGTCGCCGCAGCGATCATCACGTGACGGCCCGCGAGCGCAAGCGCATAGGCTGCAGCGGTGATCGCGCGTCCCTCGTCGAGTGCCGCATTGAGCGTCGCCGACAACTGCGTGCCGGCACGGTCCTGCAGCGGACCGAGGTTCGACGCCGCCTCGTGGAGCATGATCGTGCGGTGTATGCGCGCGGCATCGCCGAGCGCGTCGGGCAACGCGACCGCGACGACCTCCGCGCCCGCGCCGCGCAGTCGCCTGGCCGCCGTGTCGAGCGCGTCGTCGACGTCGCCGCCGATCGTGGTCCACGGGAATCCCGCAAGGAACGCGAGCCGCGGCGCCCTATCCATCGCAACCGGCTCGCGCGGGATCGTGCCCAAGGAAAGCGGACCCGCGACGAGCGCTGCGTCCGCCACCGTGCGGGTGAACGTGCCGATCGTGTCGAGCGTCTGGCTGAACAGGCTCGCACCATCGAAGGGAATCACGCCGAGCGTGGGCTTGAACCCGACCACGCCGCAGTAGGCCGCCGGACGGATCACCGACCCATTGGTCTGCGTGCCAAGCGCGGCAGGCACGTGTCCTGCGGCGACCGCCGCCGCGGAACCCTGCGACGAGCCGCCCGGCGTGTGCGCGGCGCTCCAGGGATTGCGCGTCTTGCCCGGGTGCATGTACGCAAGCTCGGTGGTCACCGTCTTGCCGAACGCGTAGCCGCCAGCCCCGACAAGCCGGCTCACGCACGCCGCGTCGCGCAGCGGCTTGAAGTCGGCAAACGCGGGCGAGCCCATGCGCGTCGGCAGCGCCGTCGTGTGGAGGATGTCCTTGAGTCCGACGGGCGCGCCGTGAAGGGGGCCGCGTGCTGCGGCGGGAAGGGCATCGAGACGCGTGGCCTCGCGCCGTACGTGATCGCGGTCGAGGCAGGCCCACGCCTCGATCGCGGCATCCGACGCCTCGATCCGCGCGACGAGCGCCTCGGCAAAGGCGCGCACGGCAAGGCGCCCCTCGCGCATCTCGCGCAGCGCCTCGGCGAGACAGAGCGCGTGGAGCGGCTTCACCGCGGCGCCTTCACGATGGCGACCGGGGCACCGCGCATCGGCTCCGTCCGGTCGGCCACAGGAAGGAACATCTCGACCGTCGTATTCAGGAACCGTTGCCCAGTCTCGGTCGCGACGATGCGCGTTGGATCGGCGTCGATCAAGCCCCGCCGCACGCCGTCGGCGAGCCGCGGCGCGACGAGCGCGAGCGGATGGCCGGTGCGCTCGGCGAACAGCGCCGCCGGCACGCCGCCGGTGAGGCGCAGCGCGTTCAGCATGAACTCGAAGCCGACCTCGTCGCGGGCGATCTCTCGGCGCTCCATTGCGGCGTCGCCGGCAGCCACGCTGGCGAGATACTGTTTCGGCTGCTTGAAGCGGACCTCCCGCACGATGCGGTCCGGCAACGACACTTTCGCGTGCGCACCGGCGCCGATGCCGAGGTAGTCGCCGAAACGCCAGTAGTTGACGTTGTGCGCGCACTCGCGACCCGGCTTCGCGTACGCGGACACCTCGTAGCGCGCGTAGCCGGCGCCCGCGAGCCGCGCCGCGACGAGCTCCTGCATGTCGGCGGCAAGATCGTGGTCGGGCAGCGCGGGCGGCGGCTCTTGGTAAAAGCGCGTGTTGGGCTCGATCGTCAGCTGGTAGAACGACAGGTGCGGCGTGCCGAACGCGAGTGCTGCGCTGACGTCGGCCTCGCACTCGGCCAGCGTCTGCCCAGGCAGGGCGAACATCAGGTCGAGGTTCACGTTCCCGAAGATCGTGAGCGCGGCCTCCGCCGCCCGCCGCGCCTCGTCGGCGCCGTGCACGCGCCCAAGTGTCCCCAGGTGACGTGGCGAGAAGCTCTGCACGCCAAGCGACAGGCGGTTCACCCCCGCGGCGAAGTAGCCCGCGAAGCGCGCGCGCTCGAACGTGCCGGGATTGGCCTCCAGCGTCACCTCGGCGTCGGGCAGGAGCGGCAGCCGCGCGCGCAGCCCCGAGAGCAGCCGGTCGATCGCCACCGGCGAGAACAGGCTCGGCGTGCCGCCGCCGATGAACACCGTCCCGACCTTGCGGCCCCACACGCCGGGCAGCGCCGACTCGAGGTCCGCGAGCAATGCGTCGACGTACGCGGCTTCGTCCGGCGCTTCGCGTGCCTCGTGCGAGTTGAAGTCGCAGTAGGGGCACTTGCGCAGGCACCACGGGATGTGCACGTACAGCGACAGCGGCGGCAGCGCGGCGAAACGTGGACCGGCGCCCGCCAGCGACATGACGACGGCCGGAGCGGCGCTCACTGGACTACCCTTCGCGCTGACGCGCTCCGCGCCTGACTCGCCCTCGGGGCGGCCCTTTGGGCTCACTGGACTACCCTTCGCGCTGACGCGCTCCGGGCCTGATTCGCCCTCGGGGCGGCCCTTCGGGCTCATCCGAGTCGCTCCTCGTCGAGCCGCTCCATCAGCACGCGCAACGCCTTCCCGCGATGCGACAGCGCGTTCTTGCGCTCGAGCGGCAGCTCTGCGCCGGTCAGTCCCGTCTCGAGATCCTCGAAGTGCGGGTCGTAGCCAAAGCCCCCGGTGCCGCGCGGCGCGTCGACGATGCGCCCGTGCCAACGGCCTTCGGCGACGATCGGCTCGGGGTCGTCGGCGCGGCGCACCAGCACCAGCACACAGGCGTAGTGCGCGCGGCGGTCGGCGACGCCGGCGAGCGCCTGCACCAGCTTTGCGTTGTTGCGTGCGTCGGACCGGGGTTCCCCGGCATAGCGCGCGCTCTGCACGCCCGGCTCGCCGCCGAGCGCCGCGACGCACACCCCGGAGTCGTCGGCCAGCGCCGGCAGGTGAGCGTGCGCGCTGGCGTGGCGCGCCTTGGCGAGAGCATTCTCGAGGAACGTGACGTGCGGCTCGTCGGCGTCGGGAATGCCAAGGCTGCCCTGCGTGACCACGTCGATGCCGAGCGGCGCGAGGAGCCGCCGGAACTCGCGGAGCTTCCCCTCGTTGCCGGAGGCGAGCACGAGCCGCGGGAACGGCGGCAAGGGTGGCTTCACGGCAGACGCGGGGTCAGACTCGATTTTTCAAAAGTAGGGTCAGACTCGACTTTTTCTTGCTCGCTTGGCAAGCGTCGGTGCGCCATACGCGAAAAGTCGAGTCTGACCCTACTTTTGTCTAGGCAGTGAGCAGGCCGAGCGCCTGCTCCTGCTCGGCGATCAGGTGCGCGATGCCGGTCTCGGCAAGCGAGATCATCGCGTCGAACTGCGCGCGCGAGAACGGCGTGCCCTCGGCGGTGCCCTGCAGCTCGACGAAACCGCCGGCGCCGGTCATCACCACGTTCATGTCGGTGTCGCAGGCCGAGTCCTCGGCATAGTCAAGGTCGAGCACCGGCTCGCCGCCGACGATGCCAACCGAAACCGCGGCGACGAAGTCCTTGAGCGGTTCGGCGGCGAGCAGACCGCCGTCGCGGCACCAGCGCAGCGCGTCGGCGAGCGCCACGCAGGCGCCAGTGATCGCGGCGCAGCGCGTGCCACCGTCCGCCTGCAGCACGTCGCAGTCGATGCGGATCGTGCGCTCGCCGAGGAGCGCGAGGTCGGTCACCGAGCGCAGGCTGCGCCCGATCAGCCGCTGGATTTCCTGCGTGCGTCCCGACTGCTTGCCTTCGGCTGCCTCGCGTCGCGTGCGCGTGTGCGTCGAGCGCGGCAGCATGCCGTACTCGGCGGTCAGCCACCCCTGCCCCGAACCCTTGAGGAACGGCGGCACGCCCTCCTCGACGCTCGCGGTGCACAGCACCTGGGTCTCGCCGACGGCGATCAGCACCGAGCCCTCCGCATGACGCGTGAAGCCGCGCGTGATGCGCACGGTGCGCAGATCATCGGCGCGTCGGCCGGAGGGGCGGGGGGACATGATCGGGGGCTTTCATGGTTGACCCGTCGATTATAGCGAGCGGGCATGCGCGCCCTGCGGGTCGCTGCCCGCGGCGACCTCGGCGAGCGCTGCGTCGAGCGACCAGCGCGGCGTCCAGCCGGTGCCTTCGCGCAAGGACGTCGTGTCCACCTCGAGCGACCCGGCGAGCCTCGCGACCGCCGCACCGCGGCCGAGCAGCAGCCCCGCCGCGCGCAGCAGAGGCACAGGCATCGCGGCCAAGCGCGGCTGCACGCGCCAAGCGCTGGCAATCGCGCGCACGAGGTCGGGCGTGGCGACGCTCTCCGCATCGGCAACGTAGTGCACGCCGGGCGGCATCTGCGGCACGTCGAGCATCGACTGGATCGCGTCCAGCAGGTTGCCGAGATAGAGCAGGCTGCGCCGGTTGTCGATCGACGCGAACGGCAGTGCCCTCCGCGCGCGCACGGCGGCAACCAGCCGCGCGAAGTTGCCACGAGCGTGCCGCCCGTAGACCAGCGGCAGGCGCAGCGCTGCCGCCGCCATCGGCGTACCCGATGCGATCCCGAAGAGCCCCCGCTCGGCCGCGAGCTTGCTCCGCCCGTAGGCGTCCTCGGGATGGGGCGTGTCGCCCGGCGCGAGCGGTCGACCCGGCCGGCTCGCCTCGCCCGCGGCCTTCACGGAACTTGCTAGCACGAACCGCTGCACGCCGGCGCGCAACGACGCTCGCGCGAGTCGCGCCGTCATCTCGGCGTTCGCCAGGTGATAGGCCGCTTCCGGATCGGCGACGGTCTCGCGCATCACGTGCGCTCGCCCCGCGAGGTGAACGACGGCGAACGCGCCGCTCACCAGATCGTCGAGCAGCTCGTCCGGCGCGCGCGCGAGGTCGCCGACCGGTTGCAGGTCACCCGGCATGCCGGCCTTCACCTCCCGCACCGTGCCGATCAGCGGACGCCCCGCGGCGCGCAGGCGGGCGACCAGCGCCGCGCCGATGAATCCCGACGCACCGGTGACGACGACCAGCCCGTCGCTCACTGGATCACCCTTCGCGCTGCGCGCTCCGGGCCTGTTTCGCCCTCGGGGCGGCCCTTCGGGCTTACTGGACTACCCTCCGCGCTAACGCGCTTCGGGGCGGATTCGCCCTCGGGGCGGC
>CAYQAF010000026.1:0-11068 GCA_964415375.1 uncultured Alcaligenaceae bacterium | reverse complement strand
TGTACGTGGACGGCGGTTTCAAGATGGAGTGAACGATGGCAGCGGAAATCACCAAGACGGATGTGGACGCGATCTACGGTACGGTCGCCAAGACGATCGCCGACGCGCTCGGTTGCGAGCTCGACGAGGTCAAGCGGGACGCCTCGCTGATCGACGACCTCGGCGCCGAGTCGATCGACTTCCTGGACCTCGTGTTCCGGCTGGAGCGGGCGTTCAAGGTCAAGATCCCGCGCGGCAAGATCGTCGAGGACGCGCGCGGCGACCTGCCCGAGGCGGAGTTCGAGCAGAAGGGCGTCGTCACCGAAGCCGGGATCGCGCGGCTGCGCACGTTCCTCGCCGAGGTCCCGGCCGACCGCATCGCGGCGCCGCTCAAGACCGCGGACATCCCGCGGCTCTTCACCGCCGAGACCTTCGCGAAGCTGGTGATCCGGGCGCAGCGGGAGCAGGGCGCGGCATAGGCGCCGGCGTCGCTGCGATGCCCGGACGATACGCGGCATTCACCTTCGTCGACCGCATCACCTCGTTCGAGCCGGGGATCGCGGCGCGGGGATCGTTCCACATCCCGTCGGACGTGGGACACTTTCCCGCGTCGCTGCTCGCCGAGGCCACCGGGCAACTCGCCGCGTGGTCGGCGATGGCGAAGCAGGACTTCCGGGTGCGTCCGGTCGCGGGCGTCGCCCACGAGACGGTCTATCTCGGGGTACCGCGTCCGGGCGACCTCCTCGAGACCGAGATACGCATCGACAGCTGCGACGACGAGGTGGTGTCCTACCAGGGGATCGCCCGCATCGGTGGCACGACCGTGCTCGAGCTCCACGACGTGGTCGGCCCGATGCTTCCGGCCGGCGACTTCGACGACCCGGAGGCGATGCGCGGCTTCCTCGACGTCCTGCTCGGCGGGGGCGCAACGGCGGATCGGTTCCGCGGCGTGCCGGTGCTGCCGTTGGCACCGATCGACCGGGAGACCGGTCGCTGCGCTCGTGCCCGACTCGACGTGCCGGCCGCAGCTCCGTTCTTCGCGGACCATTTCCCTCGCCGGCCCGTGCTGCCCGGCACGCTGCTCATGGACTGCTTGACGCGCCTTGCGGCCGGCGTCGTCGCCGAGGCCCGTCCCGGAGGCACCGCGTTCGTGCGCAGGGTGAGCGACGTCAAGCTGCGCGCGTTCACGGAGCCCGGCGCCACGCTCGAGCTTCGCGCGACGCTCGAATCCACGGAGAACGACACGATGATTGCCACGCTGGAAGCTCGTGCCGAGGGCCAGCGGCGCCCCGTCGGCGGCGCGCACGCGACGTTCGAGGTCGCACGATGACGCGCCGCGTTGCGATCACCGGGCTCGGTGTGGTCACCCCCGCGGGCAACGACGTCCCGGCGATGTGGTCGCGCCTGCTCGAAGGTCGCGGCTGCGGCGCGCCGATCACCAACTTCGATGCTCGCGGCTTCTCGACGCGCATCGCCGCGGAAGTGCGCAACGCCGACACGTTGCCGCTGCCGCCCGATCGCAAGCTGCTCAAGTTCGGCAACCGCTCGCACCGCTTCGCGCTCGTCGCCGCGGAGGAGGCGATGCGCGACGCGGGCATCGCGCCCACGCCTGCCGACCGGCATCGTTGGGGCTGCGTCGTCGGCACCGGCATGATGACGGTCTCGTTCGACGAGCTCGCCTCGGTGCAGCGCGAGGCCGCCCCGGCGGGTGAACTCGATGCGGGCAAGGTCCTCGCCGAGGCGACCGCCAACGATCCGATGGCGTTCTGCCGCAGCCAGTCGACCGCCGGCGTGTCGCTGCTGATGCGCCGCTTCGGCATCGCCGGCTACGCGTCGTCGGTGCACACCGCGTGCGCGTCGGGGGGGCAGGCCATCGGCACCGCGATGCGCGTGATCCGTCGCGGCGCGGCCGACCGCGTGCTGGCCGGCGGCTTCGACTCGATGGTGTCGCCCGTCGGCCTCGCCGGATTCTGCCTGCTGTCCGCGGTATCGCCGGACAACGACACGCCCGAGCGCGCCAGCCGTCCGTTCGACGCGACGCGCAACGGGTTCCTGCTCGGCGAAGGTGCGGGCTTCGTCGTGCTGGAGGAGTGGCAGAGCGCGGTGCGGCGCGGCGCGCGCATCTACGCGGAGCTCGCCGGGGACGGCAATTCGCTGTCGTCCTACCGCATCACCGACTCGCACCCGTCGGGCGACGGCCCGATCCAGGCGATGCAGCGCGCATTGCGTGACGCCGGCGCCCTTGCGGCGGACGTCGACTACCTCAACGCGCACGGCACGTCGACGCCGATGAACGACCGCAGCGAAGCGGCGGCCGCCAAGGTGGTGTTCGGCGAGCGGGTCGGCGCCGTTGCTGTGAGCTCGTCCAAGAGCGTGATGGGCCACCTGGTCGCCGCCGCGGGGGCGGTCGAGGCGGTGGTCTGCGCGCTCGCGATCCGGGAGTCCACGCTGCCGATCAACGCGAACCTGCGCGACATCGATCCCGACTGCGCGCACCTCGACATCGTCCGCGACGCGCCGCGCCAGCAGCGCGTGCGGGTCGCGCTGTCGAACTCGCTCGGCTTCGGCGGCAGCAACAGCTGCCTCGCCTTCCGCCATCCCGAGGAGACGGCGGCGATCGTCGCGAAGGAGGGCGCCTGATGAGGATCGTCATCACGGGCGCCGGCGCGATCTGCGGCGTGGGCGCGAGTCCGGCCGCCATCGTCGACGCCGCGCTCGAGGGACGCTCGGCCATCGCCGAGATTGCTTCGTTCGATGCCTCGGGCTGGCCGCGTCGCCATGCGGCGGAGGTCACCGAGTACAACGCGGCGAAGCTGGTCGGCGATCGCAAGCTCCTGAAGCTCATCCGCCGCTCCGACGTGTTCGGCATCTACGCCGCCGACCAGGCGATCGGCGCGGCCGGCATCCCGGCGTTCCGCGACGCGCTCGACGGCGACGCCGCGGTCGCCTTCTCGGAAGCGACCGGCTGCTACGTCGGCTCCGGCGGCGGAGCGTTCAACGTCAACTACGACTATTTCCCGCTGATGGCGGAGACGCACGGCGACATGGAAGGGTTCGGCCGGGAGCTCGCCAGCACCGTGAATCCGATGTGGCTGCTGCGCACGCTGCCGAACAACGTGCTCTGCCACGTCGGCATCCGTCACGCGATCAAGGGACCCAACGCCTGCATCACCAACCACACGACGAGCGGCATGCTCGCGGTGATCGAGGGTGCCGAGGCGATCCGCGACGGCGAGGCCGAGCGGGTCGTCACCGCCGGCCACGACGCACCGATCGAACCGCAGACGATTCTCTACTACCACCGCTGCGGACTGGTCGCCGAGCGCGAGCTCCGTCCGTTCGACGCCGCGCGCGACGGCAGCGTGCTGGGCGAGGGTGCCGGCGCACTCGTGCTCGAATCCGAGGCCTCCGCGGCCGCGCGCGGCGCGCGCATTCTCGGCGAGTATCTGGGCGGCGGCGACGCCGCCGAAGGCGAGGGCCTGCTCGCGCTGCGCGACGACGGTGACGGCCCGGCCCGCGCGATCGAGGCGGCGCTTGCCGATGCGAAGCTCGCGCCTGCGGACGTCGGACTGATCGTTGCCCACGGCAACGGCACGCGACTGTCCGACGCCTCCGAGGCCGCGGCGCTCACGCGCGTGTTTGGCACGTCGATGCCGCCGGTCACCGCGTTCAAGTGGGCAACGGGGCACCCGCTCGCGGCCTCCGGCATCCTCGACGTGACGCTCGGACTCGAGGCCGCGCGGCGGCGCGTCGCGCCGGGTGTGACCACGCTGCAGCACCTCGATCCGGCTTGCGCAGGCGTCGCGGTGGCCGCGCAATCGCGTGCCACGAGGGGCGACATCGTGCTGGTGGTGTGCCGCGGCTTCGGCGGCACCAACGCCGCCGTGCTGATGCGCGCCCTGCCGGGCTGATCGGGCGGCAATCCGCGCGGTCAGGCGTCGATCAGGAAGATCGCCGGCCGCTTGGCGTACGCGGAGCAATCGTGCCTCCGCCAGTCGCGCGTCGGGCGCGTCACGACGGATTCGGTCGGCAGGGTGAGGTCCACCGCCACGCACAGCCTGGTCGACGGCGCGAGCGTGGCAACCAGCGTCTCGAGCATCGCCACGTTGCGGTAGGGGGTCTCGATGAACACCTGCGCGGCGCGGCGGCTGCGCGACGCGGCCTCCAACGCGCGTACCGCCGTGACCCGCGCCTCGGACTTCACCGGCAGATAGCCGTGGAATTCGAAGCGCTGCCCGTTCATGCCGGAGGCCATCAGTGCGAGCAGCAGCGATGACGGTCCCACGAGCGGCACGACGCGAAGTCCCTGCACATGGGCGGCCGCGACCACCGCGGCGCCCGGATCGGCCACGCCCGGGCAGCCGGCGTCGGACAGCACGCCGATGTCTTGGCCCGCGAGCGCGGGGGCAAGCAGCGTGCGCAGGCGCTCGGCGTCGGGGTGCTCGCCCATCTCGGCGATTGCCAACGCCGCGATCGGCAGGTCCGACGCGAGCGACTTCAGGAACGCGCGGGCGGGCTTCGGGGTCTCGACGATCCAGTGTACGAGCGTGCGTGCGATCGCAATCGTGCGCGCCGGCAGCACGTCCTCGGGCGGCACGGTGCCGAGGAGATTGGGGACGAGGTAGACGGTACCGCGCATCACCGTGCGACGGCGAGGACGTCGACGCCTTCGTCCCGCAGCATGCGGGCCACCGTGATCAGCGGCAGCCCGACGAGCGCCGACGGGTCGTCGCTCACGATGCGCTCGAAGAGCGCGATGCCCAGTCCCTCCGAGCGCACCGAGCCCGCGCAGTCGTACGGGGTCTCGCGGCGCAGGTACTGCTCGATCTGCCTTGCCGACAGCGGGCGATACGTGCTGGCGACATCGACCATCACGACCTGCGCGCGCCCCGTAGCGGCATTGACGAGTGCGACGCCGGTGTGGAAGACCACGGTACGTCCGGAGAGCCGTTCGAGTTGCGCCACGGCGACTTCGTGCGTGCCCGGCTTGCCGACCGGCTCGCCGTCGCACTCGGCGACCTGGTCCGAGCCGATGATCAGTCCTTGGGCGCGTCCCTCAGCGACCGCGCGGGCCTTGGCTTCGGCGAGTCGCAACGCGGTGGCGCGCGGCAGCTCGCCGGCGACTGGCGTTTCGTCGACGCCGGGCGCCGCAACGTCGAAAGCAATGCCGAGCCGCGACAGGAGCTCGCGCCGGTACCGCGACGTCGACGCGAGGATGATTGGCGGGTTGCGCATTGTTTTTTCTGGGAATTTTTGACTAAACGCAGTGGAATCGCTATTATGCGGGGTTTTAGGCTTTTCACCCGGGTCAGGACTTCGGCGGGTGGCGGTCATGGGCAGCCAGGAAACCAGGTTCGACGCGTTCAAGCTTGTGGCCCGCGGCGGCGAGCTTTCCGGCACGATCGATCCGCTTCGGCTGCCTCGGCTTGGCGACCAGGTCGCGGCAGAGGGCGGTAGCGTCGCCTGGCGGATCCGCGGCGGGGACGATGGGCAGGGACGGCCGGCACTGACCGTGACGGTCGAAGGCGACGTTCCGGTGACCTGCCAGCGGTGCCTCGGCACGATGCGGCAGCCGGTGGCACAGGAAACGGTACTGCTGCTCGCGCGGGACGAGGCGGAGGTGGTGCGGCTCGACGGGGCGAGCGAATTCGAGGTGATCCTCGCGTCGGCGCCGATCGAGGCGCTTGCGGTGGTCGAGGACGAGTTGTTGCTGTCGCTGCCGTTTGCGCCGCGGCACGAGCAAGGTTGCGCGGCGGACGCTCCCGCGCGCGATTGAAGGGTTGGGTTGCCCCGGGCCGCTGTCCCGGCCCGGGCGCCACGTGGAACGACAGGAGAAACACCATGGCAGTCCAGCAGAACAAGAAGTCGCCGTCGAAGCGCGGCATGCACCGTGCGCACGACTTTCTCGGGGCGGCACCGCTCGCCGTCGAACCGGTGACCGGCGAGACGCATCGTCGTCATCACATCAGCCCGAGCGGCTACTACCGCGGCAAGAAGGTCGTCAAGACCAAGGCAGACGAGTAGCGAGCGCGGGCCGATGCGGCCCCGCACGCGCGCGCGACCTGTTGACGCAGGTTCCGTTGCATGCACGACAACGACGTGACGCGGCCGGCTGCGATCCGCTGATGTCCGTGACCGTCGCCGTCGACGCGATGGGGGGCGATCACGGTCCGGCCGTGACGGTGCCCGCGTCGCTGCAGTTTCTGCAGTCGACTTCCGACACGCGGGTGATCCTCGTCGGCCGGCCCGATGCCATCGAGAAGGCGCTGCACCGCGCGCCCGCCGCGCTGCGCGAGCGCGTGGTCGTGCAACCGGCCAACGAGGTGGTCGACATGGACGAGCCGCCCGCGGACGCGCTGCGGCGCAAGAAGGACTCGTCGATGCGCGTGGCGATCAACCTGGTCAAGGCGGGCGCCGCGCAGGCCTGCGTCTCCGCGGGCAACACCGGCGCGCTGATGGCGATCGCCAAGTTCGTGCTGAAGACCCTGCCCGGCATCGACCGCCCGGCGATCGCGTCGCAGCTCCCGGCGAAGCACGGCGAGGTCACCGTGCTCGACCTCGGCGCCAACGTTCAATGCTCGGCGCAGCAGCTGGTGCAGTTCGCGGCCATGGGTTCCGCACTCGCATCGGCGGTGGACCACATCGAGCGTCCGTCGATCGGCCTGCTCAATGTCGGCGAGGAGGACATCAAGGGCAGCGACGTCGTCAAGGAGGCCGCGGAGCTGCTGCGCCGTTCGGGCCTCAATTTCCGGGGCAACGTCGAGGGCGACGACATCTACAAGGGCACGACCGACGTCGTGGTCTGCGACGGCTTCACCGGCAACGTGATGCTGAAGACCTCCGAGGGACTGGCGCAGATGCTCTACGAGTTCCTGAAGGCCGAGTTCACGCGCAATCCGCTGACGAAGCTCGCGGCCCTCGTGGCCTACCCCGTGCTGTCGTCGTTCAAGCGCCGCATCGATCCCCGCCGGTACAACGGCGCGACGCTGATCGGGCTGCGCGGCGTCGTGGTGAAGAGCCACGGCGGCACGGACGCGCTCGGCTTCCAACACGCGATCGCGAAGGCGCACGCCGAGGTGGCCGAGGGCGTGCTCGCGCGTATCACCGAGCGCATCGCGGCGATGCCGGTGCTCGCCATCGAGCCCGCATCCGTGGCCGATGCGTAGCCGCATCGCGGGCACCGGCCGGTACCTCCCGGCGCGCGTGCTCACCAACGACGATCTCGCGACGTCCGTCGCGACCAGCGACGAGTGGATCCGCACCCGCACCGGCATCCGTGCGCGCCACGTGGCAGACGATGCCGAGTCGACGTCCGACCTCGCACTCGCCGCCTCCCGCGAGGCGCTCGCGGCGGCGGGGCTCGATCCCGCCGACGTCGACCTGATCGTGGTCGCGACGACCACGCCGGACATGATCTTCCCGTCGACGGCCTGCATCCTGCAGGCGAAGCTTGGCACGAAGGGCGGGCCCGCGTTCGATGTCCAGGCCGTCTGCTCGGGCTTCGTCTACGCGCTCACGCTCGCCGACCGGATGGTCGCGACCGGCGCCGCACGCAACGCGCTCGTCGTGGGCGCCGAGGTCTACTCGCGGATCCTCGACTGGAACGACCGCGGCACCTGCGTGCTGTTCGGCGACGGCGCCGGGGCGGTCGTGCTCGTCCCCTCACTCGAGCCGGGCATCCTCGCCTCGTGTCTTCACGCCGACGGCTCGCACGCAGCGACGCTGTGCGTCCCGGGCCAGGTGCGCAAGGGCGCGATCGCCGGTTCGCCGTACGTGCACATGGACGGCGGGCACGTGTTCCGCTTCGCGGTGAAGGTGCTCGCGGACGCGGCGCTGGAAACGCTCGTCGCGGCGGGTCTCGCGCCCGGCGACATCGACTGGTTGATCCCGCATCAGGCCAACCTGCGGATCATGGACGCGACCGCGAAGAAGTTGCACGTGCCGCACGACAAGATGGTGGTGACCGTCGATCGGCACGCGAACACGTCGGCGGCGTCGATCCCGCTCGCCCTCGACACGGCGGTGCGCGACGGCCGCATCCGCGCCGGACAGCACGTGATGCTCGCCGGCGTCGGCGGCGGATTCACGTGGGGCGCGGTGCTGCTGCGCTGGCATCCTTGAGGTGAACGCAGGATGAAGATCGCATTCGTGTTTCCCGGACAGGGCTCGCAGTCGGTCGGCATGATGAAGGGCTTCGACGACCACCCCGCGGTGCGGGTGACGTTCGACGAGGCCTCGAGCGTGCTGGGCGAGGACCTGTGGAAGATGGTGACCGAAGGCCCCGAGGGGGCGCTCGACCTCACGGTCAACACCCAGCCGCTGATGCTCACCGCCGGTGTCGCGGTGTGGCGGGCGTGGCGCGCCGCCGGCGGCGCCGTGCCCGCGGTCGTCGCCGGCCACAGCCTCGGCGAGTACTCGGCGCTGGTCGCCTCGGGTGCGCTCGCGTTCCACGACGCCGTGCCGCTGGTGCGCTTCCGCGCGCAGGCGATGCAGGACGCCGTGCCCGCCGGGGCCGGAGCGATGGCCGCGATCCTCGGCGCCACCGACGACGCGGTTGCGGCCGCGTGCCGCGAGTCGGCGCAAGGCGAGGAGGTGGTCGAGCCGGTCAACTACAACGCACCCGGGCAGCTGGTGATCGCGGGTAGCCGCGCGGCCGTCGAGCGGGCAATGGTCGCCGCGAAGGCGCGCGGCGCACGACGCGCGGTAATGCTGCCCGTCTCGGCACCATTCCACAGCTCGCTGCTCAAACCCGCGGCCGAGCGGCTCGCGCAGCGGCTCGAGGGCATTGCGTTTGCGACGCCGGCGATTCCCGTGGTCCACAACGTCGACGTCGCGTCCCACGCCACGCCCGCGGCGATCCGGAGTGCACTCGCCCGGCAGGCGGCAAGTCCCGTGCGCTGGACGCAGACCATCCAGTCGTTCGCCGCATCCGGCGTCACCCACGTGGTCGAGTGCGGGCCCGGCAAGGTGCTCGCGAACCTGGTCAAGCGCATCGACGAGCGTCTCGAGGGCTTCGCCCTCACCAGCGGGTCGATGCTCGAGGACACGCTGGCGCAGCTCACCGGCGGCAACGCCTGAAGGACGATGCGATGACCTCAGCAGACCTCGCCGGCAACGTCGCGCTCGTCACCGGCGCGACCCGCGGCATCGGCCGGGCCATCGCGTTGACGCTCGCGCGCCAGGGCGCGCTCGTGATCGGCACGGCGACGACCGACGACGGTGCCCGCTCGATCGGCGAATGCCTCGCGTCCGCGGGCCACGCGGGAGCCGGACGACGCCTCGACGTGACCGACGCGGCCGAATGCGACGCGCTGCTCGCCGAGATCGAGAAGGAGTTCGGCCCCGTCACCATCCTCGTCAACAACGCGGGCGTCACGCGCGACAACCTGCTGCTGCGGATGAAGGACGAGGAGTGGGACGCGATCATGGCCACGAACCTGAAGCCCGTCTTCCGCCTCGCCAAGGCGGTGCTGCGCGGCATGATGAAGGCGCGGCGCGGCCGGATCATCCAGATCGGCTCCGTCGTGGGCTCGAGCGGCAACGCGGGGCAGGCCAACTACGCCGCCGCGAAGGCGGCGCTCCTCGGCTTCACCAAGTCGCTCGCCCAGGAGGTCGGCAGCCGCAACATCACCGTCAACTGCGTGGCGCCGGGCTTCATCGACACCGACATGACGAAGGCGCTGCCCGACGCGCAGCGTGAAGCGCTGCGCGGACGCATCCCGCTCGGTCGATTGGGTGCGCCCGAGGACATCGCCGAGGCCGTCGCGTTCCTGGCAAGCCCGCGCGCCGGTTACGTCACGGGAGCCACCCTGCACGTCAATGGCGGCATGTACATGGCGTGACCGCTTCGACCGTCCTCGGGGCGCGGATGCGCGATTTCCGGCGATCCCGGGCGATGCCGGGCGTCCCTGGGGCATTCTGGTAAAATCCGTCGGTTCGGAAAACAACAGGTCCCCGCGAGGGAGGAGTCGCATGGAGAACGTTGAGCAACGGGTGAAGAAGATCGTGGCCGAGCAGCTCGGCGTCAACGAGGCCGAGATCAAGAACGAGTCGTCGTTCGTCGACGACCTCGGCGCGGACTCGCTCGACACGGTCGAGCTCGTGATGGCGCTCGAGGAGGAATTCGAGACCGAGATCCCCGACGACGAAGCCGAGAAGATCACCACGGTCCAGCAGGCGATCGACTACATCACCTCCCACGACAAGAAGTGACGTCCACACCGGTCGCGGGCGGGGACGTCGCGTCCCGTCCCGCACGGCCGGCCGCAGCGCGTCGGGCGTCTCTTCCAGGGCTCCGCGACGCCGCACCACGCCGGCAGCCCATCCGTCCGATCCACCCATGAGCCGTCGCCGCGTCGTCGTCACCGGACTCGGAGTGGTCTCGCCCGTCGGCATCGGCGTGGCGGCCGCGTGGCCCGCGATCCTCGCGGCGCAGTCCGGCATCGGCCCGATCACCCGCTTCGACGCGTCGGCGTTTCCGTCGCGCATCGCCGGCGAGGTCAAGGATTTCGACGTCACGAAGTGGCTCTCCGGCAAGGAGGCCCGCCGCTACGACACGTTCATCCACTACGGTCTCGTGGCGACGATGGAGGCCGTCACCGATGCGGGCCTCGATGGCTGGACCGGCGACCGCGAACGCGCGGGCGTGTGCATCGGCTCCGGCATCGGCGGGTTGCCGATGATCGAGGAGACCACGGGCCGCTACCGCGAAGGCGGGCCGCGCAAGATCAGCCCGTTCTTCGTGCCCGGCTCGATCATCAACATGATCTCGGGGCTGGTCTCGATCCACTACGGCTACAAGGGTCCGAACCTCGCGACCGTGTCGGCGTGCTCGACGGCCAACCACAGCCTCGGCGAGGCGGCGCGCCTGATCGAATACGGCGACGCCGACGTGATGGTCGCCGGCGGATCGGAAGCGACGGTCAATGCCATCGGCGTCGGCGGCTTCTGCGCGGCGCACGCGCTGTCGACCCGCAATGACGATCCTGCGACCGCCAGCCGGCCGTGGGACGCCGCCCGCGACGGCTTCGTGCTGGGCGAGGGCGCCGGCGTGCTGGTGCTCGAGGAGTTCGAGCACGCGAAGGCGCGC
>CAYQAF010000025.1:0-11199 GCA_964415375.1 uncultured Alcaligenaceae bacterium | reverse complement strand
TGCCGGTGCAGTGGATAGACTGGGGGCGGGGATTTCGCCGCAACAGGGGCGCAGCGAAAAAAGAAACTGGTGGTGATGAGTGGACTTGAACCACCGACCTACGGATTATGAAGGCAAAGCTGCCGCGAAGTGTTCATTATAAATCAATGCCCTGCCTCACCCGCAACATTGATACGAAGCCCTGCGAAGTCTCAAAAATCGAGGGTTGCTTTATGTAATGGTTACGTTTTGGCTACGGAGATAGCACACCATGCGGACATTGGGCAGCCGAGTTCGGCCATGAAGAATCATCGGATAGCAGAAAACATAAACGAATAAAGGTCTGATCTGATAGAAGCTGAGATTCATCGATGCCGGGTTTTTGGCAGGAAATCGGCCTGAACAGACTGTCATGGGGGTAAGCGTGACAGTCTGATTTATGCGCTGGAGCGGACATCTAGCGACAAGCGCGACGATCTATCAATACAGACCGGGAATGTTGTTTTGCAAGACCTGACCCCGATGCCTCCTTGTAATTGAACGTGGTGCGGCTGTCGTTCAGGACGTTGCCGGCGGCGTCATGCGGGATGTTGTTCTGCAAGGCCAGACCGACCCCGTTCTACGCTCTGATATTCACGGGTTAGGTGGTCGCAATGGCTTTCTGAAGAGCGGCGATCAGTCCTTCTACGTCAGTCCGCCCCATGAAAACTTCTATATCGCCGTCATGTTTTAAGGACAAAGTAATCCCGACACATCCTTGCAACACGCGCACGATCGCGCAGGCGTCATCCCCAGTGTCCGCATCACGGAAATTAATAGTTGCGATCTCAGTCATTTCATTCCTCATGTGTAAGCTACTCAGTACCCCGGTATCGGGTCACCAGGCAAGAAGCGCTGATGACGTTGCCCCGGTATATCGACATGCCAATGTGGCCCCCGATGCCAGTCAGGCGCATTCGGGTGATAAGGATGTTGTTCGTATGTGATACGAACCTTGTCTGACGGACACCATTCAACCTTTCCACGACCAGGTGTCTTGGCGCTGTCAGGAATTGACCTTCCAGGTAGTTTAAGGAAGTCGCTCATGGCCTCAGGCGAAGACGGAAATGTCGGCGCTCGGGCTCCGCCACCACTCCCTCCTCTGCCAACCCCGCCTCCCATTCCAAACCCAGGTCCTATCGAACCCGCGTCACCAGGGATGGCTTTGGCCAACCCCAACGGATCGACATAACTCAGAGGGTTTCCATCCAGATATGCATAGACGTTCAAGCCCCCCGCCAACCCAATCGGATCACTCTGCACATACCTCCCCGTCCCCGGCTCGTAATCCCTGAAGTAGTTGTAATGCAGCCCCGTCTCGCGGTCGTAGTACTGCCCCGGAAACCGCAGGTTGTACCGGAACTTCGCCCCGTCCCCGTCCGGGTCCTCATTCGCCGCATCCGCGCCGAAGGGGTCCGAATCCCAGCGCCACACCACCTTGTTCGTCCCGTCGGTGATCACCCGCGGGGTGTTGAGGTGGTCGGCGTAGATGTAATACACCCCGGCCGCGACCGGCGGAGGTGGTGGGGGTGGCGTCTCGCTGACGATGACCAGTTCGGGTTTGTTACTGGTGGCGTTGCGCGAACTGGCACGCACGTAGACCGACGAGGTGGCGGCGTTGTGCAACCCCAGGCTGATGAGGTTGCGGCCGGCGGCCTTCTCCGCCTGCACATAGGCGGTGACGTCGATCTCCTTCCAGGCGTAGCTGGTGCTGGTGGTGCTGAGGCTGCCGAGGACCGAGCCGAGCGCCGGCTTGTTGTTCCAGGTGATCGTCGTTTCGCCCCAGCCGGTGTCGGCGACGGCATGGACGCTGCTGCTGACGTTGCCGGCCCTGGAGAGCGAGGCGTACAGCCTCAACTTGGCGCTGGTGACGGTGCCGGTGGCGGTGTCGAACCTGAGGTAGCTGTCGTAGTTGCTGGCAGCCGTGCTGCTGGTCTGGGCGCGCAGCTGGGTGTTGGTGCCGTAGTTCCGGTTGGCATTGCTGCCGTTCTGCACATAGGCATCCGCTACGGGATTGAGCGTGACGGTGTCAGCCAGCCCCAGGGTGGGCAGC
This sequence comes from uncultured Alcaligenaceae bacterium, assembly GCA_964415375.1. Classification (GTDB taxonomy): domain Bacteria; phylum Pseudomonadota; class Gammaproteobacteria; order Burkholderiales; family Casimicrobiaceae; genus VBCG01. The sequence continues at coordinate 9,128 of CAYQAF010000025.1, read as the reverse complement.
AGGCAGGCAGCGGCGAGGAGGAAGGCGCGGATGTGTGTCATGGTCGGCCTCCTCACTTCACGACGGCAACGGGCATGTCGCCGAGATAGACGGTTTCCTGCAAGAGGCCACCGCCAGGGTCGTATTCGCCGAGGAGCTTGCCGGATTCGTCGTAGGGGTTAGCGCTGACTGTGACGGTGGATGGGAAAAGGGCAAGATCTGAACTGACTCCATCTATTCCACTGGCCCGTGAGTCCGATCAGCGCGTCGTCGTTGTATTTTCCGGCCTACTAACCCGCCTGACCGCATAACCGACTCCCCCGATCGCTACCAAAGTGAGCCATACGATAAGGGTCATTTCCCACTGCATAGCATCGTACGCGTACTCGCCATCTGCGCCGATCATGCGCTTGAGAAGCCCTGGCGAGCCCGGCCAACCTTGATTCATCCATAAACTCCACCAGACGCTGCCGCCAGCGAACGCCAGGGCCACTGACGCAAGCAATAACAATAGAGCGAGTGCATGCTTTCTCATTGGACCGTCACCGTCCCGTAGTAGGACCGATTGGTCCCGGGGATTACACCTTTCGTCGTTTTCTCGAGGAGATCGCGAAGCTTGAGGAATTCATTTCCTTTAGAGAATGTGATGCAACCTTGGCTCCTGCGTCCTGGATGTAGGCGAAAGCCGCACCGAACAATGCCGTTAACAACAGTGCAGTCGTCGGTGTTGCCGTCGATTGGCACCAACGCGAACCACTTGGTTGGGTCGTTTCCGAGCGCAGCTCGGACCGAATCACGCAACCAACCCATTGCGCCGCCAGTTTGGCGGTCTACGATGTAGTAACGGCCCTTGGGTATTGGGCCAATATCCATATTGGCGACCTGGCCCGGGTCGTTCACCGCCGAGTTAAGCCCAGAGAAAACTGAATACTCCTCACCGCACTCACACTTGAGCGTCGTCGTCGGCTGCTTATTCAGGGCCAGGGTGAAGTCCTCAAGCAGCCCGGTAGGATCTATTTTGCTAACCGGATTCCCGCCGACATACGCATACAGATTCAAGCCCCCGGCAATGCCTATAGGATCGGCCTGCGGGTAACGTCCAGTTGATGGATCGTAATCCCTGAAGTAGTTGTAATGCAGCCCCGTCTCGCGGTCGTAATACTGCCCCGGAAACCGCAGGTTGTACCGGAACTTCGCCCCGTCCCCGTCCGGGTCCTCATTCGCCGCATCCGCGCCGAAGGGGTCCGAATCCCAGCGCCACACCACCTTGTTCGTCCCGTCGGTGATCACCCGCGGGGTGTTGAGGTGGTCGGCGTAGATGTAATACACCCCGGCCGCGACCGGCGGAGGTGGTGGGGGTGGCGTCTCGCTGACGATGACCAGTTCGGGTTTGTTACTGGTGGCGTTGCGCGAACTGGCACGCACGTAGACCGACGAGGTGGCGGCGTTGTGCAACCCCAGGCTGATGAGGTTGCGGCCGGCGGCCTTCTCCGCCTGCACATAGGCGGTGACGTCGATCTCCTTCCAGGCGTAGCTGGTGCTGGTGGTGCTGAGGCTGCCGAGGACCGAGCCGAGCGCCGGCTTGTTGTTCCAGGTGATCGTCGTTTCGCCCCAGCCGGTGTCGGCGACGGCATGGACGCTGCTGCTGACGTTGCCGGCCCTGGAGAGCGAGGCGTACAGCCTCAACTTGGCGCTGGTGACGGTGCCGGTGGCGGTGTCGAACCTGAGGTAGCTGTCGTAGTTGCTGGCAGCCGTGCTGCTGGTCTGGGCGCGCAGCTGGGTGTTGGTGCCGTAGTTCCGGTTGGCATTGCTGCCGTTCTGCACATAGGCATCCGCTACGGGATTGAGCGTGACGGTGTCAGCCAGCCCCAGGGTGGGCAGCAGGCAGGCAGCGGCGAGGAGGAAGGCGCGGATGTGTGTCATGGTCGGCCTCCTCACTTCACGACGGCAACGGGCATGTCGCCGAGATAGACGGTTTCCTGCAAGAGGCCACCGCCAGGGTCGTATTCGCCGAGGAGCTTGCCGGATTCGTCGTAGACGAAGCGGATGCCTTCGAGGCCGGTCTTGACCGAGCGCTGGCCGAGGCCGTTGACGAGATAGCTGGTGCTGCCCTGGGCGTTGCTGGCCCCGGCGAGCCGGCCGCGGTCGTTGTAATTGAACGTGGTGCGGCTGTCGTTCAGGACGTTGCCGGCGGCATCGTGCTGATAGGTTTTGGGCGTGGGGCCGGCGACGCTTTGCAGGCGGTTGGAGCCGGGGGCGACGCTGTAGCCGTAGTTGACGGCGCCATATCGGGCGGCGGTGCGGTTGCTGCCGGCGTCGTAGCTGTAGCCCTGGTTGTAGAGCTGGGTGGCCCAGGCGGTGACGCGATCGAGTGCGTCGTACTCGATGCCCTGGTTTAACGCCGGGTTGCTGTCGCCGATGTGGGTGATGCGCCCGGCGTCGTCGAAGGACAGGAGGCGGGTGCTGTTGCCCAAGGGGTAGCTGACGAGGCGGCTGTCGGCGTCAAAGCCGCGGCTGACGACGCGGCCGTTGCCGAAGCTCCACTGGCGCGGACCACTGAAGGGGTGGTACTGGACGTTGGCCACGACGGGCTGGCCGTCGAGGTTCATGCTGTCGAGCTTGCCAGCGCGCCAGATGAGGCCGAGCACTTTGCCGGAGGGATAGGTGAGCGCTTCGAGCCGGCCCTGGGGGTCGTAGCGGTAGCCGAGGGTTCGGGGCACGCCGCCGACGAGGATGCTCTTCTGGGTGACACGGCCGTGCAGGTCGTATGCCCACTGGGTGGTGCCGGACTCGTCGCTCATGCCGGTGAGCCGGCCGATGCCGCCCTGTCCCTGGTCGTAGCTAAAAACAATGGGGTTGCCGCTGGCAAAGCTGATGCCGGTGAGGCGGTTGAGCGCATCGTAGCTGTAGGTGCTCTCTTTGCCGCGGGCATCGGTGCGAGTCTTGAGGTTGCCTGCGGCGTCGTAGGTGTTGACGGTGGTGCCGCTGTCGGGACTGGCGACCTGGGTCTGTTCGCCAAAGGCGTTGACCTGGTAGACGGTGGTGACGTTGCGCGGGTCGCGCACCTCGGTGAGCTGGTCGAGTGGGTTGTAACGGTACTGGCTCACGCCGCCCAGCGCATCGGTGGTGAGGAACAGGCGGTTGAGCGCGTCGTACTGGTGGTTGGTCGCGGGCTGGCCGGGCGGCTGGATGGTCTTGAGGTTGCCGTTGGCGTCGTAGCCGTAGGTGGTGACGGGACGGTTGCCGGTGGCGGCGTTGACGGCGCCGATGTCCTGCCACAGACGATTCAAGGCATCGAAGACGCGGTTCCTGGTGGCCACAGGCGTGCCGGCGGCGTCGAAGACGTCTTCCTGGATGCGGTTGCCCATGGGGTCCAGCGTGTAGTGGATGCGGTTGTTCTCCTCATCCCGGATGTCGGTGAGGCGATGCGCGGCATCGTAGTCGTAGCGGACGACGGACCCGTTCGGCAGGGTGACCTGCTTCAACTGGCCGACGCCGTCGTAGTCGTACAGGGTGACTTCGCTGCCGACACTGCGCTGGACGAGGCGCTGGCGCGCATCGTAGGTCAGTGCGGTGGTGAGGCCGTTGGCGTCGACGATCTCCTCCGGCTGGCCGTGGGCGGTGTAGCGGGTGATCTGCGTGACATGGCCAAGGGCGTTGGTGATCTGCCGCACCTGCGCGCGGCAGCCGAAGTGGCCGCCCAGGCAGTTCTCGTCCGGGAGGTAGTAGTCGGTGGTGGTGAGGTCCGCGACGTCGGTGCGGGGGCCGTCTTCGATCTTCTGCGACAGCACGCCGGGGACGCTGGGGTGGTAGAGGTAAGTCGTGGTCCAGGTGCGCGTCTGGCCGGTGGTGGTGTCCTTGACGCTGTAGCTCGTGACGTTGCCGCGGGCATCGTAGACGGTGGTGGTTTCGCGGCCGGCTTCGGTGACCTTGACCGGCAGGCGGAAGCTGGAATGCCATTCGGTGAGGATCTTGCGCTCGGCGGTGTTGGGCGCGGGGGTATAGGTGGCGAGCGTGGCCGGGCAGGCGGTGCCGGATGCGAGGCCTTCGACACGGGCGGTTTCGAGGTTGCGCGTGAGGTCGTAAGCGTAGCAGGTCTGGATGCCGTTGAAGTCGGCGCGGCTGGCGACGTTGCCGTTGGCGTCGTAGGTGGTGGCGCTTGAGGCCGGGCCGCAGCCGGAACCGCCGGGTTGGGATTGGCCGGTGCTCTTCACCACGCCGAGAATGGTGGTGAAGGTGTGCGTGCGCTGGGTGCCGAGCGGGTCGGTGACGGTGGTGCTGTTGGTGCCGTAGGTCAGCGTATGCAGGTCGGCACCGCCCGCGTGGCCGGTGGCAATGGCTTTGCCGTCGGCCTGGTATTGATAGGTGGCGTAGCGGTCGCCGTTCTCGTCGGTGATGCCGGTGAGCGCATGCGGCAGGTTGGCGCCGGACGTGTGCTCCGGTTCGTTGTAGTGGTAGGTCTTGCTGCGACCGTCGGGATACTGAATGGAGACGAGATTGTTCTGGGTGTCGTAGCCGTAGGTGATGAGGCCGCCGGCGGGGTCGGTGACGGTGGCGATGCGCTTGTCGATGTCGTAAGTGAAGACGAGTTGACGGCCGGTGTCGTCGGTGACGACATCCAGCGTCTCAGGGTCGCCGTCGCCGCCTGAGGCAAGCGGCAGGTCGTAGGTGAGGGTCTGGGTGCGGCCGGTGCGGTCGGTTATATAGAGGAGCTTGCCGGTGGCGGTGTAGGTTTCGACGGAGTCGTCGGCGGCTACGGTGTAGCGCCAGCCAATGCGGATGTTGTTGGCGTCCTTGACTTCGATGAGACGGTCGGGAATGTCAGCATCAGTAATCCAAGCATTGGAAACAAAATCGAAGTTATACGACTTGCCATCCTGTCTTCGCACGAGCACCCATGCCCCAAAGGACTGCAAATTGACGGAGCGGGCGTAGGAATGCGTCCAATTTGCGCCAATGCTAGCGCTGGCTTGCGAAGGATTGGAGTTGTAATACCTCGCAAGCCTGAAAATGACGTCAGCGTGAAGATCGGTTTCGTATTGCCATTTGTTGCCAATGCTTGCATTGATTGGGTTGCCAATGCTTGGCGTATCAGCATTGCAACCGCCATTGTTTTTTGGGGAATGCTCGCATGCCCCCGTATCCTTGTTGGGTATTTGACCTGCAGGGCAAATGCACGTGCCATTTTCCTCTAGCATGCCCTCCGGACACGAGGGGGCATTGAGACATGTCCAGACGCCATTCTGGGCTGACATATTGGCGCTTGTTGGGCATACGAAACCCTTGATACCCACACCGTATACAAATGGCCCATTTGCCGGGTGGACTGCCCAACATTGGGCTTGGCTTATATTGACCCCGTTGAATGAGCCGGAGGGATTGCCTCCGTAACTAATGGATTCCGAGCCCAGATATTGAAACCCAAAACCAATCAGCCCTGATATTTGCCGGCAGGCGCTTTCGTAATCTGGATGAAGATCTGATACGTAATAAGGGATGTAGTACTTGACTGGCGCGGAATAAGTTACAGCCGCAACCGAAGAACTGGCAGAGGAAACAAGGTATATCAGGGCAATTTTTGCAATCGCTCTGGATAGAAGCAGCGCAGCCAGGGCTTGTCCTTTGCCCTGTGCATTGAGTCCTGACCCGCGGCACTGCCTCGACACACGGGCACTCAGCAAGAGGAGGGCTTTGTGGCAGAACACCAAGACCAGGAACAGCGCGATCACTGCCCCACATGCGCCTTGCACGCACGAACGCATCCCATTGAACATGGTTTCCCCTCTCCCTTTGCTGCCATATTGTGTTGTTCTTCCGCAGGGGGCTCGCGTGCGTTGCGCGGGCCTGTATGTGGCCCAGAATCTAACTGAGCCCCTTCTGGTCCGTCAATAGCATCGGTGTTCAGCGCGGATGGCCACCGCACTCGCCTGGCGGATCGGGTAGTGCTTATGACAGAAGCTCCCTTCAAACCTTGAGGAGCTCATCATGGATGCCATCGCCAATACCGCTCGCGGCCGCGTTCCCTGGAACAAGGGCAGGCTGACCGGCCAGAAGCCACCGCTGAAGCTGAAGGAAATCTGGGCGATTCGCGCGAATCTGCAGGTGTCCCGGCGAACGCGGGAACTGGCGCTGTTCAACTTGGCGATCGACAGCAAGCTGCGCGGCTGCGATCTGGTGGCGCTTCGTGTGATGGATGTGATGCACGGAAGCGTGGTGGCGCCCCGTGCGGTCGTCATGCAGCACAAGACCCAGCGCCCGGTCCAGTTCGAGATCACGGAGCAGACCCGTGACGCCATTGCGGCCTGGATCGCCGAGGCCCAGCTAACCCCCGCGCAATATCTGTTTCCCAGCCGGGTGCATGCATCGCCTCACCTCTCGACGCGTCAATATGCCCGGATCGTTGACCATTGGGTGGCATCGATCGGACTCGATCCTTCAGCCTACGGCACGCACACCCTGCGCAGGACCAAGGTCACGCTCATCTACCGGCGCACGAAGAATCTTCGTGCAGTCCAGATTCTGTTGGGGCACAGCAAGCTGGAGAGCACGGTGCGCTACCTCGGGATCGAGGTGGACGATGCGCTGGAGATCGCCGAGCAGATGGATGTGTAGAGAGCCGCTATTGGCTGCGGAGCGGACGTTCGGTGGGTGGGGGCTGGGTGACTGAAAAGGCCGAACTCTGGTCGGATAGGTGAGCCAACCAGAATGACGGCTTCTGGCCGATTGCGTGAGGTCGCCAATGGCCGCTTCGTGGCACTCCAGTTCGAAAAATCTGAATTTGGCTGGCCGGCCGCTTTGGAGAAAGTTACCTGACCGCTATGGGTCGGGTTGCGACAGTCCTCTCTTCGAACTCATATCCGGAAAGCGGCCAGTGGAATTCCGATTCCCGGAAGCGGCCAGTCGTCACCATGTGCTTTCGACCCTTAGCGGCCTTCAGCACTCTCCAAGAGCGGCCGCGCCGAGTCCTTCACGGCCGTATTGACGGCCAGTGTTTCTGACGTCGGCGCGCTGGTGAAGGTCAAGGCCACGACGCCGAGCGGCGTCGAGGAGGCAGAGCTGCAAGATCGAACGACTCCCGACCTCATAGCCTTGGAGGTTTGGGGAGCAACACGATGGGACGGTCATGCGGCCTCTCTCCGGAACTGGGGTTGCCCGACACCCTGGAAGAGCACTCGACCGGTACCGGCTGCACCAGCCGCGATGGGAGGAATTGCCGGCGGGGGCCCGCCGACCTCTGAAGAGGCCTTGTCGCAAGACTAACCGTCCCTAACGGTGATGACGGCCTCTTCGTCCGCCGCGCAGACTCTTCCCGCGCGGTGGCAAGTGCGCGACCTCAGGCCCTTAGCCGTGCACGGACATCCCTGAGCCGTGCGAGGTTGTTCACCAGCGTCGGCGCGTGGTCAAGGCCCTCCAGATAGTCGTACACGTACGCGAGCACGGCATAGATCGCCCCCGCGCTGAATCCCGGCGAACCGGTGAAGTCGATCAGGATGACAACGAGCGCGGCGATCGTGGCGAGCTCCGTCACGGCCCACGTCCACGACTCGCTGTCCGAGAGCTGCACTCGCCAGCGCCGCACGCGACCGAAGTGGCGCCGAAGGCGCAGGATGCGGGCGGACTCGATGTCCTCGACCTCGCGCTCGATCTGGTCGTTGAGCCCGCGGTGCAGACTGAGCGCACGCCGCCAGTACCACGCGTTGACGAGCGCCATCGGCAGCAGCACCGCCATCGCGACGAACCCCGCCTCGAGATCGTAGGTGAAGAGCATGGCGAGCGAACCCACGACGGTCACGACCTGGCCGAACATCGCCGGCACGTCCGTTTCGAAGAAACCGACAATGTCGCGCATCATCTCGACCCGCGCGGACACGATGCTCGTACTGTGGCCGCGACCCTTCTGCTCGGCGACTGTGTGTACAGCGAGGTGGGCGTAAAGGCCCATGAAGACGCGCGTGTCGTAGCGCTGCCGGACGAACGACACGACAAGGTGCACCAGCCACACTGCGACCAGCGCCGCGAGACCGGTGTAAGTCTGCTTCAGCAGCCCGTCTACGGCGAACCCGGTGAGCGCGGGGTACGCGAGCGTGCAGAGGTTCTCGAGCAGCGTGAGCGCGTATGTGCCGGCCACCGCCAGCCGGGCACCCGGAGGTAGCGCGGACAGGAGCGGTGGCGTCATCGCGGGCCTCGATCTCCGCCGAGGCTGCGGCTGACGGCCTTGGGGGCAGCCGCCACCCCCGCTGTTCTTCCCGCGCGTTGGCCGAGATCGCCGGAGCCAAAGATCGCGTCGCGCGGCATCCCCGTCTCCGCCCCAGCGTCGGGACCACAGTTGCAGATGATCGAGCCCGCCCGCTTGTGCATCCGCACAATCTAACCCGCCTCGTCTGCATCGCGAAAGGGTCTGCTATCAGGCAAATGATCCAGTGCACCCAATTGGCAGGAGTTGGCCGGGAGCAGGCATCCGCGTACATCCTGAAAGCCGCCGTCCACTGCCGGCAACACAATCAGACTCCCATCAACCACGAAGGAGTCTGACATGGAAGCCAATCAAACGCGGCAGCCTTGGAACAAAGGCAAGCTGGTCGGCCAAAAGCCGCCACTCAAGCCCAAGGACATCTGGGCCATCCGAATCCACCTCCAAAACGAGCACCAGGTTCGCGACCTGGCAATGTTCAACTTGGCGATCGACAGCAAACTGCGTGGCTGCGATCTAGTGAACCTGTACGTTCGGGACGTGACGCACGGCAATCAGGTGTTGCCCCGAGCGATGGTCGTGCAGCGAAAGACGCAGCGTCCGGTGCAGTTCGAATTAACGGAGCCAACAAGGTCTGCCGTCTTGGCATGGATCGAAATGGCAAGTTTGAGGCCGGAGCACTATCTGTTCCCCAGCCGTCTGGCGGACTCGCCTCATGTTTCAACACGCCAGTACGCCCGAATCGTGCATCAATGGATTGCCGCCATCGGACTCGATTCGACCGTCTATGGCACGCATACCATGCGACGGACCAAGGCGACACTGATCTACAAGCGAACCAAGAACCTAAGGGCCGTCCAGCTCTTGCTCGGTCATACCAAGTTGGAGAGCACTGTTCGATACCTGGGGATCGAGGTCGATGACGCGCTGGAGATTTCGGAGCAGACCGAGATCTAGC
>CAYQAF010000024.1:0-11255 GCA_964415375.1 uncultured Alcaligenaceae bacterium | reverse complement strand
CGCCGAAGTTCGCCTTGTAGCCGCCGTAGAAGTCCCACTCGAGCGAGCTGCGGGTGTACAAGCCGAAGTCCTCGAGCCAGCTCGCGTTCGACGCCCAGGTGCCGGCGTAGAAGCCCGACGCATGCGCGTAGTCGAAGCCACCCTGTAGCGCAGGCTTGCCGGCGGTCTGGGAGATGCCGCGGAAGATGTACTGGCTGAAGATGCCGACGTTCGCGGTGAGCGTGTGCTCAGGCGCCGCAGCGGGCGCGGGGGCCTGCGCGTTCGCGGCGCCGGCCATTGCGGCCAGTGCCAGGGCGAGCGAAGTGCTGCCGACCAGTTTGCGATTCATCTCGTGTCCTCTCGGGGTGGTTGCAGGGGATGGCAAGCTTGATTCCGGAACGTAATCAGCATTTCGTGTGCCATTGCACAAAAATGTTCCGCATCAATGACTTGCATGCTTGGCGCTAGCGACAGGCGGGGACAGCGGGATCCTTCCGCACCAATGAGGTGCGAGCCGTGCACGAGTTGCACGTAAAGCGGGCACGTGCCTCGGCCGAACGTCCGAGTGGTATCGCCGGGAGCCTTTGCTAGACTCGGCGGTGCTGCGGCTCGTGGGTACTGCGAGCGGCGGCGCCCGCCCGATTACCCGGAGCCGCATCGATGCTCAACCTCAATCGGCAGTCGATCGACGACCTCCTCGCGCGTGTCGGCGAGGCCATCCGGAACTCCCCGGCCCAGGACGTCGAGCGCAACGTGAAGGCGCTCCTGTCCTCCGGCCTCGCGCGGCTCGACCTCGTCTCGCGCACCGACTTCGACGTCCAGGCGCAGGTGCTCGCGCGCACGCGCGCGAAGATCGAAGCACTGGAGGCGCGCGTGGTCGCGCTCGAGGCCCGCGGTTCCGGAGGCGCTCCGCCGGCCGCGTCCTGACGGGCGCGGGTTTCGTCGGGCGATCGCGGCTCGGCAAGGGGACGCGATGGCAGTAGCCGTGGTTGGCTCGCGGGCGCTCGCCGGGTCCGCGGCGCCGCGAGTCACCGTCGAGGTGCACCTCTCCGGGGGCCTGCCTGCATTCCACCTCGTTGGCCTTCCCGAGGCCGAGGTCCGCGAGGCGCGGGACCGCGTCCGTGCCGCGATCCAGAACGCGCAGTACGATTTCCCCGCGCGGAGGGTGACGGTCAATCTTGCGCCTGCCGACCTGCCCAAGGAGTCGGGACGCTTCGACCTGCCGATCGCGCTCGGCATTCTCGCCGCCACTGGCCAACTGCCCCAACCGGCGCTCGACGCACACGAATTTGCGGGCGAGCTCGCGCTGTCCGGCGAGCTGCGACCGATCCGCGGAGCGCTTGCGATGGTGCTCGCCGCCAAGGACGCCGGCCGCGCGTTCGTGCTGCCCGTCGGCTCCGCGGCCGAGGCCGCGCTGGTGCGCGACGCACGCGTGCTTCCCGCTCGGTCGCTGCTTGAGGTGTGCGCTCACTTGCGCGGACAGGCTTCACTGTCAACGGCGATTGCTCCCGAGGCGATCGAGCCGGCACCGATGCCGGACCTGGCCGACGTTCGCGGGCAGGCTCACGCCAAGCGCGCGCTTGCGGTCGCCGCCGCCGGTGGACACTCGCTCCTCTTCGTCGGGCCACCGGGCACGGGCAAGTCGATGCTCGCGCAGCGCCTGCCGGGGCTGCTGCCGCCGTTGACTGAAGCGGAAGCGCTCGAGGTCGCCGCGCTGGCCTCGCTCGCCGGCCGCTTCGATGCGCGCAGATTCCGCGAGCGCCCCTGCCGAGCACCGCATCACACCGCAAGTGCGGCCGCGATCGTCGGCGGCGGATCGCACCCCCGACCCGGCGAGATCTCGCTTGCCCACCACGGCGTCCTGTTCCTGGACGAGCTTCCGGAATGGGACCGGCGGGTCCTCGAGGTGCTGCGCGAGCCGCTCGAGACCGGCGTGGTCAACATCGCGCGAGCGGCACGACAGGCGAGCTTTCCCGCCCAGTTCCAGCTCGTCGCCGCGATGAATCCGTGCCCCTGCGGGCACCGCGGCGACCCCCGTGGCCGCTGCCGCTGCACCCCCGACCAGGTAGCGCGCTACCGCGGCCGTCTCTCCGGCCCGCTGCTTGATCGCATCGACCTCGTCGTTGAGGTGCCAGTGCCGCCTCCCGGCGCACTGGCGCTCGGCGCGGGGGCCCCGGGGCGGGAGGAGAGCGCGGAGGTGCGCGCGAGCGTCGCGATGGCGAGGGACCATGCGCGCGCGCGCCAAGGGACACTGAACGCGCGCCTCGGTGCCGCCGACGTGGCGCGACACTGCGCACCCGAGGCGGCCGCTAATGCGTTGCTCGCCAAGGCGGTGACCCGGCTCGGGTTGTCCGCGCGCGCGTTCCATCGCGTCGCCAAGGTGGCGCGCACGATCGCCGACCTCGCCGGCAGCGATGCGATCGAAGCCGGCCACGTCGCCGAGGCGCTCGGCTACCGCCACGAGCAGGCGCCAGCGGGCTCGATCGCGCGATAGGCAGGGTGTGCCGGGCACGCCTGCCGTCGCGCGCAGGCGACCGTTCCTGACGAGCGTCAAGGCTCGAGGCGCTCGAATCTGCGACCGTGTACCTGCCGGGCGGGGGGACGCGACCATGGGCCCGGCGGAGCCCAAGCCATGATCGTCGCGCGCATTTTTGCCGTCCTCGTCGCTGCCGCGGCGACGCTCGCGGGCTGCGCGATCGTTCCCCACCTGCCCGCGGACGTCCCGCGCGTTCCCTCGTACGCGATGGCGGAGGCGGCCGCCACGACGCTCGCCCGCGAGGTCGCGCCCGTCACCGCGCTTCATGACGGCAAGTCGGGGTTCCAGGTGCTCGAGCGCGGCGAGGAGGCGCTGCTCTGGCGCGGCGCGCTGGCGGACCGGGCCGAAGCGACGATCGACGCCCAGTACTACATCTGGAACGAGGACAACGTCGGGACGATTGCCGCGGAACGGCTGCTTCGCGCCGCCGAACGGGGCGTGCGCGTGCGCGTGCTGGTCGACGACCTGTCGATCGCGACCGATCCGGGGTTCCTCGCGATGCTCGATGCGCATCCGCGCATCGAGATCCGCATGTACAACCCGACGGGTTTCGTCGGGCGTGACCTGTTGCCCAAGGCGTTGGCGGTGATCGGCGACTTCTACCGCCTCAACCGGCGCATGCACAACAAGGCGCTGGTGGTCGACGGGGCGCTCGCGGTGATCGGCGGGCGCAACGTCGCCGACGAGTACTACGACATGCACCGGGAGTTCAACTTCCGCGACCGCGACGTACTCGTGGCGGGCCCGGTCGTCGCCGACATCGAGGCCAGCTTCGACCGCTACTGGAACAGCGCCTGGGTCGTCCCGGTCGCCGGGCTTGCGCGGTCCACATTCACCGATGCCGAACGGGAGGCCTACTACGGCCGCCTCCACGCCTACGTCGCCGACCCCGCCCACTTCCCGCCGCGCTTCGCGGAAGCGCTCGCGGCGCTGCGCGCGCGGATGCCGGGCGTGGCCGCGAGCCTGGTCTGGGGCCCGGCGCGGCTCGTCTACGACATCCCCGGCAAGAACGAGGATCCGGAGCGGCTGGATGCCTTCGGGACGATGGGATGGGAGATCGCCCAGGCCGCGTCCGGCGCGACGCGCGAGATCCTCGCCGAGACGCCCTACCTCGCCGTGATGCCCGGCACGCTCGACGTGGTGCGCGGCCTGCACGAGCGCGGCATCGCGGTGCGGATACTCACCAACTCGCTCGCCTCGACCGACAACCTGTTCGCGTTCTCGCGTTACTCGGAGCAGCGAGAGACGCTGCTTCGGCTGGGGGTGCGGCTGCACGAACTGATGCCACAGCCGGCCTTCCACGGCGAGATCGTCGAGCGGCTGCCGCGCATGGCCACGCCGGCGCGCCTGGCGCTGCACGCGAAGACGATGGTGATCGACCGGCGCATCGTGTTCATCGGCTCGTTCAACTTGGATCCGCGCTCGACGCACCTCAACACGGAGCTCGGGGTGCTGATCGACAGCCCCCAGCTCGCCGCCGAGCTTGCCGCGCAGCTCGAGCGCGACATGGCGCCGGAGAACAGCTACGAACTCTCGCTCGACCCCGCCGGCCGCGGCATCGAGTGGAGGTGGGTCCAGGACGGGCGGCCGGCGACCGCGCGCGCGGACCCCGGCGCCGAGCTGGACAAGCTGTTCCAGATGCGGTTGTACCGTCTGCTTCCGCTCGACAAGCTGATCTGATGCGACCCGCGCACGCGAGCCTCGTGACGGTGCTGGCCCTGATCGCGGCCTTCGGCGGGCTTGCGCCCGCGCAGGTTCCCCCCGTGTCGCCGTGGCCGGCAACGGCGACAAGCGCGTCGTTGCCCGATGCCGACCTTACCCTGCAACGCGTGCGCCGCGCGGTCGCGGCGTACTTCGGCGTTGCGCCGGAGTCGGTGTCGGAGCGGACCCACCTCGAGCGCGACCTTCGGGCCGATCCGATGGACGTGCTCGACCTGATCGCGATGCTCTGTCGCGAGGAGGGCGTCGCCGTCCCCAAGAGAGGCGACCTCGTGACCGTCGCGGCGATCGCCGAGTACCTGCGCACAGCCCCCGCGGCCGGGCCGGGCATCCCGCGTCGCGGGCCGGGTGGACCCGACGCCCCGTTGCCGCAGCCCGAGCGGGTGGCCACGCGCACCGTGCTGTACGCGACCGATCGCAGGCCGACGGGCAGCGTCGTTCCCGCGGAGGTCTTCGGGGGCGAGCGGCAGGCGACCCGGCGGCTCGCGTACGGCGAGTGCGAGGTGACGATTCCGCTGTCCGTGCACAGGCTCGGCCAGGAGGAACAGCCGGCGTGGTACCGGCTCGAGTGGTCGGAGGACCCCGAGAAGCACATCGTGCTCAAGGCCGTGCGGCCGCTCGAGCCGTCGGCGTTCTTCCGCCGCGTGCGCGCGGGGCACGAAGGCGCGGCGCCGGACGTGTTCGTCTTCATCCACGGATATAACGTGTCGTTCGACCGCGCGGCGCGGCGCACCGCGCAGATCGCGCACGACCTCGGCTTCGATGGCGTGCCGATCTTCTACTCGTGGCCGTCGGCGGGCCGCCTCACCGCCTACTTCGCCGACCGCGAGAGCGCGGAGTGGAGCGCGCCGCACCTCGCCTCGCTCCTCGACGACCTGCTGCGCGAAGCCCGTGGCGGCCGGCTCAACCTGGTTGCCCACAGCATGGGCAACCAGGTGCTGATCCGCGCGCTGTACGCGCTGTCGCTGCGCCAGGGTGCGGCACCGGCAACGCTGTTCGAGAACGTCGTGCTGGCCGCGCCCGACTACGACGCGGAGGCCTTCCTCGACGACATTGCGCCGCGTGTCGCGCCGCTCGCGCGCCGGTGGACGATCTACGCATCCGACAAGGATCGCGCACTCGAGGCCGCGACGTCGTTCACGGCACGGCGCCTCGGACTGCCGCTGCCGGTGGCACGCGGCATCGACACCGTCGACGCGTCGGGGATCGACGTGGCGCCGTGGAGTGCGCCCGAGTTCCACGCCTACTTCGCGAGCAAGCAGCGGGTGATCGTCGACCTCGCGGCGCTGCTGCGCGGCGTGCCGCCGGAACGGCGCCGTCTCGTCCCCGGCCTGCGCGAAGGCGCGCGCTACTGGACGCTGGCGCCGCTGTAGGGCCGCGCGACGTGCGGCGCCGCGGCGGCATCAGCGCACGAACGCGTACGCCTCGTTGAAGCCGTGCACCGGGTAGACGCGGTAGGACGGTCCCGCGTCCTCGGATTCCTCGTCGGCCTCGCCGAAGGTCTCGCGATAGATGAAGTACGTGCGCCCGCCCTGCTCCGCGTAACCGACGATGACGACGCCGTGCCCCGACACGTTCGGCAGCGCGAGCCGGGCGAGGTCGGATTCGGCGACGATGCCGCCGCTCGCGGCGAAGCGGACGCGAATGCCCGCGTACAGCGGGCCGTGTCGGTCGAGCGCCGCGACCAGCCGCGCCGCATGGACATCGGGATCGGCGGCGACGCGTGGCGACGGCACCCAGCGCAGCACGGGCTCGGCTCGCAGATCGAGGAAATCGCCGGCGCGCGCGCGGTGGGTGACCCCCCGGAGCGACGGGTCGGCCACCGCGATCGGCGCATCGCGGTCCGTACCGGGCGCGGCGGCGAGCGTCACGATCGCGGCGAAGGCCTCCATGCGCCAGGGGATCGGCGTGCCCTCGACCGGGTCGCGATGCGTGGTGATCGTCGGATAGCCCGACGGATCGTCGCGCGCTCGGGCGAGGTAGATCGAGTCGATGAGCCGCGGATCGGTGCCCCGCTCGGGCTTGCCGGAGAGCCATGAGCGGTAGTGCGCGAGCGTCCGCCCCTGCTCGAGGTGGAACCAGTCCAGCGCGGTGGCCGCGGCGACGCTCATGCAGCTGTAGTGGCCGAGCCGCCGTTCGGGACGGTAGCGCCACGGCGGCGCCGGCGTGTATGTGCGGTTGACCTCGTCGACCCACGCCCGCGTCTCCTGCACGTTCTTGTAGGGGAGCGAGCCGAGGACGTGCGGCAGGATGAACAGCGTCCCCTCGCCTGGAAGCGCGGAATGCCCTTCGGCCAGCGCGGCCCGGGGAATCGGTTGGCCCTGGCCCAGCAGCCACACCGGGTCGTCGTAGTCCGGCAACCGCGGGAACACCGCGAGCGCCGGACGGTCCACGGAAGTCGCCGCCGGCAGGACGAGGTGGCCGCAGGACGCGACGGCCAGCGCGACGAGCAGCAGCGAGGCGAGCCGGACGGCGCGCGGCGTCACGGGTCGCGCTTCGGCGCGCATTCGGCGGGTGCGCCCGCCCGCGCGAGGGGCGGGCGCAACAAGGCGGCGTCGGGTGCGCGGGCGCCAGGCGGCTCGATCGCGAAGAGCCACGACGCCGGATCCGGCGGGACGCCCCCTCGGCCCACCAGCACGAGGCTGCTCACGCCCCGGCCGATGCGGCCGGCGCACGCGTCCGAGCGCAGCGGCACGTCGTCGCGCAGGCCCGCCGAGAGCGGCAGCACCGCGCCGGTGAGGTCGAGCGCCGGCGCGTTGACCGCGACAACGCCTTCGTTTCCGGCGACATTGGAAGAGGCGTCGAGGTCGACGTCGCGAGCGCGCAGGAACACCTCCGCGCCGAGGGTGATGCGCCCGCCGAAGCCCTGGTCGGCGCGCGCGGTGATGTCGCTGTCGCCGAGCGCGGCCACCCGCGTCGCCGCGATGTCGACATTGCCGCCGTCGCCGGTGCCGCCGAACACCGTCGCGCTGACCGCGCTCGCGCCCCGCAGCACGAGGGTCGGGGCGCGGATCACGATGTTGCCGCCCGACGCGCGCGAGGCGGCGGTGGTGATCGCGCTGCCTTCGCTTTCGAGACGTTCGCTCGCCTCGATGCGGATCGTCCCGGCGTCGGCGAGCGTCGTGCTTTCCGAGCGTATCGAGCTGCCGCCGTGGAGCTCGATGCGACCGGCGGCGATCGCGATGTCGCCGGCCGGCCGGCTGCCGTAGGTCGACGTGCTGATGCTGCCCCGGTTCGCCACCTCGAGGTGCGGCGTGGCCAGCATGACCTGCCCCGGCATTCCGTCGAGGTCGCCGTAGGCTGAGATGTAGCCGCCGTCGATGTCGATGGTGTGCGCTGCCCGGACCGAGATCGAGCCGCCAGCGCCGCTGCCGTTGGAGCTCGACAGTATGCCGCCACCCGGCAGCCGCACGGTGTCCGCGTCGATGACGATGTCGCCGGCGCGGCCGTAGCCGAACACGCCCGTCGCGCTGTTTACCGATCCGCCGGTGCCGATCTCGAGCAGCGGCGTGCGGAGGTCGACGCGCCCGCCGTCGCCGCTGCTGCGTGTGCCGACGCGGATGCCGCTGTAGCGCTCGCCTACCTCGCCGGCGATGCGGATCGACTCGGTCGCAGTGATGTCGATGTTGCCCGCGCGACCCCGGTAGCCGCTGTGGCCCATGCTCTCGGCGTTGATCTGCGCGCCGTCGCGCAGGTCCAGCCGCCCGACGATCACGCCGATCCGGCCTCCCGGGTTGTCGTTCCAGGTGCGCGCCGTGATCGCGCCGCTGTCGGTCATCGTGAGCGATCCGGCGCGTACCGCGATGTCGGCGGCGAAGGTGTGGATGCCGGTCGAGACGCGGTCCGAGCCCGGGCTCGTGCTTCGCCCCTCGCCGCGCCCGACGATCGCGATCGATCCCGCGTCCACGGTGATCGTGCCACCGCCGGGTGATCGCAGGTACGACTCGGTGGTGATGTCACCGCCATCGGCGATCGCCAGCGTGTCTGCGCGGACCGTGACGGTGGCGGCGCGACCGGCGCCGTACGCGATGCCGTTGATCGAGCCGTCGTCCGCGAGCGTGAGGCTGCCGGCGGTCACGCTGATCGACCCACCGTCACCGCTGCCGCCCCACGTCGCGGCGTGGATCTGGCTCGACGAGCCGGCGTTGCTCGTGCCCTCGATCGTCACGTCGCCGCTGGCGCGGACCGACACACGCCCGCCGTGGCCGTCGCCGAACGTGCCGACGATGATCGACCCGCCCTCGGCAAGCGTGAGGCGCCCGACGTCGACGTCCACCGAGCCGGCGTCGGCGCCGGTCGTGGTCGCCGCCTGCAGGCTGCCGCCGCGGACCACGATCTCGCCCGCGCGGATCGACAGCGTCCCGCCTGCGCCGTCGCCGAGCGTCGTGGTGCTGATCGCGCTGTCGACACCCGCGACGGCGAGCGTGCCGCGCACGACGATGTCGGTACGCCCGCCGCGGCCGCTGGCGTCCGCCTCGACATTGTTGCGCACACGCGAGCCGTCGGCGATGCCGGCCTCGCCGACCTCGATCGCGATCATGCCTCCGTTACCGCTGCCGAACGTGCTCGTGTCGACACGGCTCGCTTCGTCCAGCACCAGGCGGTCCGCGCGAATTGCGATGCGGCCGGCTGCGTGCGGGCCGGCGGTCGCGCTCTGCAGGGCCGAGTCGACCAGCTCGACATCGCCTGCCACCTCGATGTCGATCGCGCCCGCGCCGCCCTCGTCGGTTGCCTGTGCCGTGACGGCGGATCGTTCGACGCGGAACTGACCGCCGCGGATCACGATGCGCCCGCCGGCGCCGCTCGCGTCGAGGCGCATGCGGTCGGCAACCAGAATGCGATTCGCGGCGCCGGCCGGCGCCGCCCCTTGTCCGCCGAGCGTCCATTCGCCGGCGCCGGAGGCGACGAGCGTGAGCGAGCCGCCGGGGGTGCGCAACGCGCCGCGGCCGCCATGGCCGTCGAGGTCGAGGCGGCCGGCCGCGAGCGTGAGGGTGCGTCCGGGCGCCGTGCCGAGCACGGCGCCGTCGACGACGATCGGCGCGGGCGCCGCCGCGAGGAAACCGAACGCGGCGGGCGGGGCGACGCCGAGCAGCGATGGCTGGACGGGATCGGCGTGAAAGCGGCTGCCGTCCGCCATTCGCACGTAATCCGCGGTACTGGCGTGGAACGACCCCGAGATGTCGAGCGATGCGTTCGGTCCGAACACGATGCCCTGTGGATTGGACAGGAACAGGTTGGCGCCGGCGATGTCGCAGGCGACCCGGCCGTCGATCACCGATGCTCCTGGACCGGTCACACGCGAGATCACGTTCGCGATCGATGCCGGGCCCGAGAACTGCGCCGACTCCGACGCGGCGAGCGAGAACGTCGAGAAGCTGTGGAACAGGTTGGGACCCGCCACGCGCCCGAGGCCCGCGGGGATCGCGTAGCGCGGCCCCGGCAACGCGGATGCAGGACCCAGCGAACCGTCGGTGACGACGCCGGCACTCGCGGCGGCGCAGATGGCGAGGAGCGCGACGCAACCGAGCACCCGGGACATGCGCGAATGTCGCTTCGCCTGCGGACTTGGCCTGTCGGTCATCGCATCCTCGCTCACGGGGGGAAGTCGCCCCGCCAGGACCACTGCAACGCAAAGTGGATGCCGTGGTCCTGCAGGTCCTGACGATCGGCCGGGCGATCGACGAGCGGCACGCCCCAGTAGAGTGCGCCGCGAACCGGCCCCCCGGTCACGCGTACGCCCAGTCCGACCGAGGCCAGCGTGCGCGCGTCGCGGAACCCATCGCCGCGGTTCCAGCCGCGGCCGGCGTCGGCGAAGACCGCGAGCGTAATCACGCCGTCGCCGGTCTCCGATTGCCACACCGGATGGCCGTACTCGATCGAGCCGGCGACGGCGTCGTCGCGTACCAGCGCGTTGCGCCGGTAACCGCGGACGGTGCCGACGCCGCCCGCGCCGGCCATGTCGGGCACCACGGCGGCGCCGCCCATCGCGAAGCGCTCGAGCGGGAGCAGCGGGCGGCTCGCGAGCTGGACCTCGAGGCGCGCCGACAGCTCGCCGCCGGCCCGGGCAGGGCGCCACGCCGCCTGTGCCTGCCCGAGCCAGGCGATGAACCGGCCATCCGGCGCCGTTCCGTTCATCGTCGCGCCCATCGCGTCGAGACCCACGCTGAGTGTCGAGCGCAGCACCACCACGGCGTCGGCGGGGCGCCGCAGGTAGTGCTGCACGAAACGCAACGGAACGACGGTCGCGCGCCCCTCGTTCGCGCCGGCGTAGAACGAGAACGGCTCACCGAGCAACGTGGTGGCGCTCGTCCGGCGCTCCAGCTGCACGCCGAGGGCAAGCTCGGTGTCGAGGCTCCGCCGCAGCACGAACGTCACGCCGGCGAGCGCGCTCTCCCCGCGACTCTCGATGTCGAGCTCCTCGAACGGGTCCTCGATCACCGTCGAGCGCGTCCGCTCGTAGCCCACGCGCAGCGTCGCGCCGGTAGCGCCGATCGGCAGCGAGTACGCGACGCGTGCCTCGCGGAGCCCCTCGGTGGCGCCGACGGCGGCGCGAAGCATGTCGCCGCGGCCGCTCGCGTCGAGGTGCGCGGCCTCGGCGTACAGGCGCGTCCCGCCCACGCTCGGCGGCTCGTCGTTGGCGAGCGTCAGCGCGGCCTGCAGCGTGGGCGCCTCCTCGATGCGCAGCAGGAGCTCCCCTTCGCCCGGCGCGCTGCCTGCGCGAAGCTCGCCCTGCACGCTCGCGATCAGCGGATCCTGCTGCAGGAGCTGCAGGCGCTCTCGCACGCGGTTGACGTCGAGCAGCGCCCCCGGCGGAGGGGCGACGCGGTCGACCACGTAGTCCGGCCGCAGGTGGCGCGTGCCCTCGACATCGATCCTCGCGAGTCGGCCGGCGACGATCGCGATGCGCACGACGCCGTCGTCGAGCGACTGGTCGGGCATCACCGCGCCGGAATTGACTAATCCGCGCTCGAAGAGGAAGCGGTCGATGCGATGTCGAATCTCCAGCAGATCCTCGGCGCCC
>CAYQAF010000023.1:0-11359 GCA_964415375.1 uncultured Alcaligenaceae bacterium | reverse complement strand
CGCGATCGTCGCGCTGATCTGCCTCGTGTTCCTGTTCCACCTCCGCAGTGCCTTTGTCGCGATCGTCGCGCTGCCGCTGGGGGTGCTGGTGGCGTACATCGTCATGTACTACCAGGGCATCACGGCGAACATCGTCTCGCTCGGCGGCATTGCCATCGCGATCGGCGAGATGGTGGACGCGGCGGTGGTGATGGTCGAGAACGCGCACCGGCGCATCGAGGCCTGGCAGGATGCGCATCCGGGGCGGTCGCTGGAGGGCGAGGAGCGCTGGAAGGTGATCACCGACGCCGCCGTCGAGGTCGGGCCGGCGCTGTTCTCGTCGCTCTTGATCGTGACGATCTCGTTCGTCCCGGTGTTTGCCCTGGAAGCCCAGGAGGGGCGCCTGTTCGCGCCGCTCGCGTTCACCAAGAGCTACGCGATGGCGGCAGCGGCCGGCATCTCGGTCACGCTGGTGCCGGTGCTGATGGGCTACCTGATCCGCGGGCGCATTCCCGCCGAGCAGAAGAACCCGATCAACCGCTTCCTGATCTGGGCCTATCGCCCGCTGCTGGAGGCGGTGCTGAAGGCGCCGTGGCTGACCATCGGGCTGGCACTGGCGCTGGCCGTCGCAACGCTGTGGCCCGCCACGAAGCTGGGTGGCGAGTTCATGCCGCCGCTCGACGAGGGCGACCTCCTGTACATGCCCACCGCGCTGCCGGGGCTGTCGGCCGGCAAGGCCGCGGAGCTGCTGCAGCAGACCGACCGCATGATCAAGACCGTGCCCGAGGTCGCGCGCGTGTTCGGCAAGGCCGGACGAGCGGAGACCGCGACCGATCCCGCGCCGCTCGAGATGTTCGAGACGGTGATCCAGCTGAAGCCTCGCGACCAGTGGCGGCCCGGGATGACCACCCCGAAGCTGATCGATGAACTCGACGCGGCGGTCAAGGTGCCCGGCCTCGCCAACGTGTGGGTGCCGCCGATCCGCAACCGCATCGACATGCTCGCCACCGGCATCAAGAGTCCCGTCGGCATCAAGGTGTCGGGCACGAACCTGGCCGAGATCGACAAGGTCGCGGCCGAGATCGAGAAGGTGGTGAAGAACGTCCCCGGCGTGTCGTCGGCGCTCGCCGAGCGGTTGACCGGTGGGCGCTACATCGACGTGGCCATCGATCGGCCCGCCGCGGCCCGCTTCGGTCTCGCGGTCGACGACGTGCAGTCGGTGATCGCGGCCGCGATCGGCGGCGAGAACATCGGGGAAACCGTCGAGGGGCTGCAGCGCTTCCCGATCAGCGTGCGCTACCCGCGCGACTATCGCGACTCGATCGGCAACCTGCGCGACCTGCCGATCGTCACCGAGCGGGGCGCGCAGATCCGGCTCTCGGACGTGGCGACGATCCGGATCAGCGACGGTCCGCCGATGATCAAGAGCGAGAACGCCCGGCCGTCCGGCTGGGTGTACGTCGACATCCGGGGCCGCGACCTCTCCGGATCGGTGCGCGCCATGCAGCGCGCCGTGGCCGCAGAGGTCAAGCTGCCGCCGGGCTACTCGATCGCGTGGTCGGGGCAGTTCGAGTACATGGAGCGCGCCGCGGAGCGGCTGAAGATCGTCGTGCCGGCGATGCTCGCGATCATCCTGGTGATGCTGTATCTCACGTTCCGGCGCGTCGACGAGGCATTGCTCGTCATGGCGATCCTGCCGTTCTCCGTGATCGGCGGGGTGTGGCTCCTGTACGCGCTCGACCACAACGTGTCGATCGCGAGCGCGGTGGGCTTCATCGGACTCGCCGGCGTCACCGCGGAGTTCGGCATCGTGATGCTCGTGTACCTGAAGCAGGCGTGGGACGAGCGGGTCGCGAAAGGGGAGCGGAGCGAGACCGCGCTGCTGGAGGCGATCCGCGAAGGCGCCGCACTGCGCGTGAGACCGAAGGCGATGACCGTCGCGACGACGGTGCTCGGGCTCATGCCGATCCTGTGGGAGACGGGAACCGGCTCCGAGATCACGCAGCGGATCGCGGCGCCGATGATCGGCGGCATGATCACCGCGCCGCTGCTGTCCATGTTCGTGATCCCCGCGGGCTACCTGCTGATGCGGCGGGCCGGCCTGCGTCGCCGCGCCAGGGTCGAACGGACCGCGGCCGAGCCAGCGACCGGCGTCGTGTAGCGTGTGCGGGGTGTCCGCGTTCGGAGATATTTGCCCGAACGCGGCCACCGCAACGCGTCGACCGCTATTTCTTGCGCCGCGGCGCCGGTGGCGCAGGCTTGTCGTGGAAGGTGAGCGCGAGGTCGAACGCAGCCCTGACGAATGCGAGCACGGCGGTGAACTCCTCGTCGTCGAGGCGCCGCGCCGCGTCGCTCGCGCGGTAGATGTTCGCGAACTCCCGCTCGCGGCCGGCCTGCACCGCGAGCCGGCCGATGCCCAGCCGCTCCAGCGTCTGCCAGGTGTCCGGGTTGTAGGAGCGCGTGAAACGCATCACGAACGAGATGGGATCGTTGCGCCCGAGCACCGACGCGAGGCGCAGGATGACCTCGAACGGCAGCGCCACCTTGCCGCCTTCGACCAGTTCCAGCAGCGTCGGGTCCTTGAGGTTGATCGCCTCGCCGACCTCCTTCAGCGAAAGTCCGGCGGCCTCCCGCATGCTGCGCAGCACCGAGCCGGCGCGCGCGAGCGTGGCACGTTGCTCGGGACGTACCAGCAACGCCTTCGCCGCGCCGATCGAGACGTCGGCGGCAGCGCCAGCGATGCCGAGCACCGAGTCGGACCACGACCGCACCTGCTTCGCCATCGCGACCAGGCTCGAGTCCTCCGCGGCACCGGCGACAGGCGGTGCGTCGGCTCGCGTCGTCGTCCGCTTGCGGGCGACGCGCTTGCGGGGCTTTAGCGTCGGGTCGGACGTGGCCATGGGCCGGGTTCCTTGGGTGTGGGGATGCCGACGATGGTAGCGGCGGCGGGTGTGGCCCGTCTACGTGCTGCCCGGCAATTTCTCGGCGAGGCGCAGGCCCGCGATGCGCGCGATCTGGGCGAGCGCCTCGGCGAATTCGGCTGCCGGATCGCACTCGATCCGCCGCGCGAGCTCCGCGATCACGCCCGCCCGGTCCCAGCCCTTGACCGCGAGGATGAACGGGAAGCCGAACTTCGCGTGGTAGCGGGCGTTCAGGTCGATGAGCCGCGCCAGTTCCTCGGGCGAGCACCGGGTGAGGCCGGCACCCGACTGCTCGCTCGTCGAGTCGGCGGTGAGCTCGCGGCGCACCATGGCCCGTCCGGCGAGCTCCGGGTGCGCCCGGATCAACGCGAGCTGCTCGTCCCGCGAGGCAGCGTGCATCGCGCCGACCATCGCCCGGTGCAGCGCGTCGACGCTATCGAAGGGCCGCGCCGCGAACGCGCGCGCGGCGACCCACGGCGAGTGCTCGAAGATGCCGCCCAGCGCCGCCACGAAGGCCGCGCGGTCGGTCGCGTTCAGCTCGTCGAGCGTCATCGAACGGCGTTCGCGGCGAACGGGTGCGTCGCGATCCAGTGTCGCGCGATGTCGATGCGACGTGCGCACCAGACGTGGTCGTGCCCCCGGACGTGGTCGAGGAAGCGGGTGAGCGAGGCGAGGCGCGCCGGCCTCCCCGCGAGGCGGCAGTGCAGCCCGATCGACAGCATCTTCGGGGCGTTCAAACCCGCCGGATCACCCTCGGCGTAGAGCGTGTCGAACGCGTCGCGCAGGCAGGCGAAGAACTGCTCGCCGCTGTTGAAGCCCTGCGGCGTGGCGAAACGCATGTCGTTGGTGTCGAGCGCGTACGGGACGACGAGGTGCGGCACGCGCGCGGCGTCGACCTCGACCTCGACCCAATACGGGAGGTCGTCGGCGTAGGAGTCGGCGTCGTACACGAAGCCGCCGTGCTCGACGACGAGGCGCCGCGTGTTCGGGCTGTCGCGCCCGGTGTACCAGCCTTCGGGCGCCCGCCCGGTGAGCGCGCGAATCGCCTCGACTGAGCGGGCCAAGTGCTCGCGTTCGGTCGCGATGTCGGCCTGCTGGTAGCTCACCCAGCGCCAGCCGTGGCTCGCGATCTCGTGGCCGTCGCGCAGGAACGCCTCGACCACCCGGGGATGGCGCAGCATCGCCATCGCCACGCCGAAGATCGTCAGCGGCACTTCGCGTTCGCGGAACAGGCGCAGGAGCCTCCACACGCCTGCGCGCGAGCCGTACTCGTAGAGCGACTCCATGCTCATGTGCCGCGCCGCATAAGCCTGCGCGCCGACGATTTCGGAGAGGAACGTCTCCGAGGCCGCGTCGCCGTGGAGGACGCTGTTTTCGCCGCCTTCCTCGTAGTTCAGCACGAACTGCAGGGCGATGCGGGCGCCGTTCGGCCAGCGCGGATGCGGCGGACG
Organism: uncultured Alcaligenaceae bacterium; assembly: GCA_964415375.1. Classification (GTDB taxonomy): domain Bacteria; phylum Pseudomonadota; class Gammaproteobacteria; order Burkholderiales; family Casimicrobiaceae; genus VBCG01. Next base: position 7,008 of record CAYQAF010000023.1, on the reverse strand, counting down.
CTCGCCGTAGCCCGCGAGGTCGCGCGGGTAGCCGGGTTCGAAGGGCTGCATGGAGGCGTTCGCAACACGCGGTGCGCGGTGCGCGCGGCGAGCATACAATGCGGCGCACAACCCCGGCAAACCCGCGCGACGAACCATGGGCCGCCTGACCACGCACGTACTCGACATCGCCCACGGCACGCCGGCGCCAGGTGTCGGCCTGACGCTGTACCGCAACGTGGGCGAGCGCTACGTGCTGATCGGCGACGCGGTGACCAACGCCGACGGCCGCTGCGACGCGCCGCTCGTCGCGGGCGACGCGTTCACCGCCGGCCGCTACCGCCTCGTGTTCCGCGCCGGTGACTACTTCCGCAGTTGCGGCACGGTGCTGCCCGACCCGCCGTTCGTCGACGAGGTGGTGGTCGACTTCGGCGTCGCCGACGCGTCGGGGCACTACCACGTGCCGCTGCTCGTGTCGCCGTGGTCGTGGTCGACCTACCGCGGTTCCTAGGCAACCGCGGCAGGTTTCGCGCATGGAAGCCTACGCGTTCGATTGGCTCAACCTGCTGGTGCGCTGGGTCCACCTGATCACGGGCGTCGCCTGGATCGGTGCCTCGTTCTACTTCGTGTGGCTGGACAACACCCTGCACGCGCCGAAGGTCGCGCGGGACGCGGAGCAGGGCGTCGGCGGCGAATTGTGGGCGGTGCACGGCGGCGGCTTCTACCACGTGCAGAAGTACCGCGTCGCGCCGGCCGAGTTGCCGTCGCCGCTGCACTGGTTCAAGTGGGAGGCCTACGCGACGTGGCTGTCGGGCTTCGCGCTGTTCGTGGTCATGTACTACGCGAACGCGCGTGCGTACATGATCGACCCCGCGGTCGCCGACCTCGCACCGTGGCAGGCGATCGCGATCTCGCTCGCGCTGCTCGGCGCCGGGTGGGTGTTCTACGACCAGCTGTGCAAGCGCCTGGGGCTGGAACGCGATGCGTTGATCGCCGCCGTGATGGTCGGGTTCGTCACGCTCGTCGCGTGGGGGCTTGCGCACGCCTTCTCCGGCCGCGCGATGTTCATCCAGGTCGGCGCGATGCTCGGCACGATGATGGTGGGCAACGTCGCCCACGTCATCATCCCGTCGCAGCGCGAGCTGGTACGGGCCAAGGAGCGCAACGCAATGCCCGATCCGGTGCACGGCCGCCGCGGCAAGCAGCGCTCGGTGCACAACAACTACTTCACGCTGCCGGTGCTGTTCGTGATGATCAGCGGCCACTACCCGATGACCTGGGGACATTCCCATGCCTGGCTGGTGCTGGTCGGGATCGTCCTGGTCGCCGCGTTCGTGCGGCACTTCTTCAACCTGCGGCATCGCGGCCGCACGGTCTGGGCGATCCCCGTGCTCGGGTTGCTCGCCACCGCCGCCATCGCGGTCGCCATCGCGCCGGCGCGGCCGTCGGCGGCCGACGTGCCGTCGTTTGCGCGCGTGCAGGCGATCGTGCTCGACCGCTGCGCGTCCTGCCACGCCGAGCGGCCGTCGCACACCGGTTTCTCGGTGGCGCCGAAGGGCGTCATGCTGGACACGCCCGAGCGCATCGTCGCCGCCGCGGCGCGCATCGGCGAGCAGTCGGTGACGACGAAGGCGATGCCCATCGGCAACCTCACCGGCATGACCGACGCCGAGCGCACGTTGCTCGGCGCGTGGATCGCCGGGGGTGCACGGCGCTGAGACCGGCCGTTGCACGGCGCCCGTCCAACGGCTCCGTGCGGGACACACGCGCCGCACTGGTATCCTGCCGGCCTCGAAAGGGAACGAACGATGTCGATGCCGTCAATTGCTCCTGCCCTGGCCTTGCTCGCGCTGGTCGCGCTCGCGCCGTTGTCGATCGACGCGAACGCGAATGCGGGGATCGAGTCGGACCTGTACGTCCTCACCCTCCCGTCGACAGCGGGCGAGGGTGCCCGCCTCGTGCCGAAGTTCCGCGTCCTGTACCCGCCGGCGACGCGCTGGCGGGAGCCGCTGCGGTGGTGGTACAACCGGACCAACGCGCCGTCACCCTGGGACGGGGACACCGCCGGTACGGTGAACGAGATCCGCAAGGCGCTCGAGGTGTGGACGGCCGTGTGCGACGTGTCGTTCGTCTACCAGGGCGAGACCACCACCCCGGCGAACAACCGCGTGCAGGATCCCCGCTACGGCGAGCAGCCGGACTTCGTCAACGTCGTCGGCTGGGGCGAGCTCGACGGCCGGACCGCCGGCGTCACCTGGGCCTGGAACGCGTCCGGCCCGTCGGGCAACGAACTGGTCGACACCGACATCATCCTGTCGACGGAGCTCGTGCGATCGGCGACGGAGATGAAGCGCACGGGGACCCACGAGTGGGGACACGCGCTCGGGCTCGCGCACTCCGACTTCTACGGCGCGCTGATGAGCGGCCCACCCGTGACCACCTACAACAACCTGACCACGCTGCAGATCGACGACGTGCGCGGTTGCCGTTGCCTCTACGGGGCGCCCGCCGCGGCGCCCGCGGGCTACGTCTGCGCGCCGCCACCGAAGCTCGACTTCGGCGTCGTGCCGGTCGGCGCGCCGAGCGCGCCGCGTGCATTGACGCTCAGGAACGACGGCAACGGACCGCTCGCGATCGCGTCACGCAGCTTCACCTCGAGCGAGGTTACGGCCGACGCTGCATGCGGCGTCGGTTCGGTGATTCCGCCGGGCGGGAGCTGCACCACCAACGTGATCGTGCGCCCGCTCTTCGCGGTGTCGTTCGAGGCGCTGGCGAACTTCCAGCTAAGCGACGGCGCGTACAGCGTGCCGATCGCCTACCAGGGCAGCGGCACCGCGCCGCCCCCGTCGACCACCGTGACGCTGATCGAGTATTACCACGCAGCATTCGATCACTACTTCGTCACGCACCTGCAGGACGAGATCACCAAGCTCGACAACGGCACCTTCGCGGGCTGGTCGCGCACCGGACGCTCGTTCAAGGCGTGGTCGGGTGCCGGCGCCGGCACGTCGCCGGTGTGCCGCTTCTTCAGCGAGGCGTTCGCGCCGAAGAGCTCGCACTTCTACACCTCGTTCACGGCCGAGTGCGCGACGGTGAAGCAGAACCTCGACTGGTCGTTCGAGGGGGAAGTCTTCTTCGTCGCGCTGCCCGACGGCGGCGGTGCCTGCGGGGCGGGCACCCAGCCGGTCTACCGGATCTACAACCGGAGCCAGGGCGGCGCGCCGAACCACCGCTTCACCACCGATGCCGCGTTGCAGCAGCAGATGCTGTCCCGCGACTGGATCGCGGAAGGGCTGGGCGCCGGCGTGACGATGTGCGTTCCCCTCTGATGCCGCACGCTTCCGGGCGTCGCTAGAACAGCTCGGGCTGTTCGGGTTTCGGCCCCGGCTTGGCCTCGTCGGTGTGCAGCGGCAGGAGTGCGTCGGATTCGGGCAACCGCTCGATCAGCGACGCATCGTCGTGCCGCACGCTGTTCACGCGGCTCGACACCGGCCACCACGTCATCGCGTCGGAGGGATAGGGCGCGACGAGCGCCTGCGGGCCGTCCTGCGCTGGATCGAGCCAGCGCGCGTACTGATCCGGAGGCACGATCACCGGCATCCGGTCGTGCACGGCGCGCAGCAGGTCGTTCGCGTCGGTGGTGACGATCGTGCAGGAGTCGAGCGGCTCGCCGTCACCCGTGAGCCAGCGCTCATAGAGTCCCGCGAAGGCGAACACGTCGCCGTCCTTCATCGCGATCAGCACCGGTTGCTTGCGCCCGTCCGCCGCCGGCATCCACTCGTAGAAACCGTTGGCGGGGATCAGGCAACGGTGGCGACGAAACGCGGTGCGGAACGACGGCTTCGTCGCGACCGTCTCGCCCCGGGCGTTGATCATCTTGGATCCGATCGCGGGGTCCTTCGCCCATCTCGGCACGAGTCCCCAGCGGACGGCGACGAACTCGCGCGCGCCGCTTGGGGAGACCCGCACGATCGGCACCTCCTGCATCGGCGCCACGTTGTAGCGCGGCCGCAGCGACGGCGCGTGCGCGAGCCCGAAGGCAAGGGCGATCGCCGCGGGGTTCGAGTGAAGCTCGTAGCGGCCGCACACGGTGGGTCAGGCCTCCAGCCCGGTCCCCGCGGCGTCGCGCTCGCCCGGATTCGCGGACCTCTCGAGCAGCCGCCGGGCGGTCTTCGCCACCTGCAGCGTGTCCCAGTAGGCGTAGGCGGAGACGGCGGCGGCGCCGGCGATCGGGATCCACCGGCTCGCGGCGCGCCCGAGAAGGCGCCGCGACACGGCGGATCCGACCCGGCCCGCGGCCGACGAAAGCGCCCGTGACGAGAGCTGTCTGACGACGAATCGCTGCCCCGAGCGCACCGCGACATCGCGCAGCACGTGGCTCGCGGCGTGGCGGAACAGGCAATACAGCATGTGGGTGCGCGACAACTCGGCGCTGCGCCCGTAAAGCGCGAAGATGTCGGCCACCAGCTGACGCTGCGTCTGCCAGATCAAGTACAGGTCGGGCAGCACTGTGAAGATGCCCAGCGGACCGGGCGGCAACGCAAGCGATCCGGCGACGAGCGCCGCGCGCTTCGCCGCGCTGCGGGCGAGCCGCTCGGCGGCCTCGTCGGGGTGCTCGACCTGGTGCGTGCGCGCTGCCGGTACGTCGCTGATGACACGTTCGATGACGCCGCCCACTGCGCCGACGGGCTCTGGAACCGGTGGTCGCTGCATGGCTTGCTCTCGTCCCACGCCCGCAAGTGGTGGGCGCGTTCGGCTATTAGACACCATCGGGCGCCCCGTGGCGCCGAGGCCCATCTGCCTGCCCGGGTGAGTTGCGCCGGATAGAATGGCGACGTTGCCTTCCTGATGCGGAAACTCGATGCGCGTCGCACTCTGGCTGCACCTGCTCGGTACCGTGATCTGGGTGGGCGGGATGTTCTTCGCGCACGTCGCGCTGCGCCCTGCCGCGCTGGCGCTGCCACCGCCGGTCCGGTTGCCGCTGATGGCGGCAACGTTGGGCACCTTCTTCCGCTGGGTCGGCGGCGCCGTCGTCACGATCATCGTCACGGGCTTCATGATGATCGCGTGGATGGGAGGCTTCGCGAACCTCGGCGCGCACATTCACGCGATGACCGCGCTCGGCCTCGTCATGACGTCAGTCTTCGGCTACATCGTCGCGGTGCCCTATCCCCGCATGCGCGCCGCCCTCGCGAGCGGCGCCCTGCCGGCGGCCGGCGAGGCGCTGACCCAGGTGCGGCGGCTCGTCGGCTTCAACCTGGTCGTCGGCCTCGCCACCATCACCGTTGCGATTCTCGGTCATGCGGTCCTGTGATGACCGTTAAACTTCGTCAAAATAGGTAGAATTGACGCCATCTTTCGATAACGTCTTCGAATACGCGCTATGATGAGCCCGGCATGAGGATCTTTGGTTTCGCCGGTTGGTCGGGCAGCGGCAAGACCACCCTGGTCGAGCAGCTCGTGCCGCGTCTCGTCGGGAGAGGGCTGCGGGTGTCGCTGGTGAAGCACGCCCACCACCATTTCGAGATCGATCAACCGGGCAAGGACAGCTATCGCCACCGTCACGCCGGTTGCACCGAGGTGCTCATCACCTCGCCCCTGAGGTGGGCGTTGATGCACGAGCTGCGCGGCGACGCGGAACTGCGGCTGCCCGACGTGCTGGCCCGGCTCTCGCCGTGCGACCTGGTCCTGGTCGAGGGCTACAAGCGCGACGCGCTGCCGAAGCTGGAGATCTTCCGGGCGGAGCTCGGCAAGCCGCTGCTGCACCCGCGGGACGCCAACATCGTCGGGCTCGCCACGGATACGCCAGCGGCCTTCGCCGGGGGGCGCATCCCGGTGTTTGGCCTCGACGCGTATGACGCGCTTGCCACGTTTGTCGAGGAGCGGGCGGTGTACGCGACCACTGGCGGTTGACGGGCGTTCGGCGACGGGCGTAAGTTGAACTCGGGTGCAATTTCGGCTTTCCAATACTCGGGTGGCCCCGTTGCGGGGCGGTAAAGAAGATGAAACCGATGCGAAAGCTCCTCGTTCTTCCTCTCGCGCTTGCCTTGGGTTTGCCTTGCGCTGCGACTCGCGCAGCGGAGATCGCGCGCGACGGCTTCTACGGTGGCATCGCGCTGCGTGACGCCACCGGTGAGCAGGGGGTGGCGATCAGGGACGCGTCCAACCCGTGGGGACGCCTGGCGCCGGTCGCCGCCGAAGGCCAGGCGTCGCAGGCGCTGGTCTATGGTGGATATCGCTGGCGTCGCGACCTCGCGCTGGAAGCCGCGCTGGGGAGCGAAAGCTATCGCCTGCCGGGCCGGGGTGGTGTCGGCCTCGTGCTGCCGGACGAGGACGAAAGCGCGAGCCGCCGGTGGAATGTCGACGTCCAGGGCAGCTGGGCGTTCTGGCGCAGCCTGTCGCTGTACGGCCGGTTGGGCTATTCCCAATCCGAGCTGGCGCCGCTGTATCGCACGACGGTGGTGGCGAATCCGGGCGACGCGCGCGCGCGCGACGGCCTGAACTATGGTGTCGGTCTGCGCTACGACGTCACGCGGTCGCTGGGCGTGCGGCTGGAATACGCCCGCACGGGCCTCTTCGCCGGCGACATCGTGAGCGGCACGCCCTACGACGACCAGGTGCAGTTCGGCCTGCAGTTCCGCTTCTAGCGTCCGGTCGGCGGCGCAGCGCGCGCCGCCGACGCGCTTCCACCCCCCATGCGCGACCAGACACCGGTGACCGTGCGCGTCGTCTATCTGGCACGCCTGCGCGAGGCATTCGCGACCGCGGGCGAGTCCCTCGCCGTGCCCGCGGGACCCGACGCGACGGTCGCGGCAATGCTCGATGCGCTGCGCCAGCGCGGCGGCCCCTTCGCCGCGGAGCTCGCGCCCGGTCGTGCCGTACGGGTCGCGATCAATCACGCGATGGCCAAGCCTTCCGACGCCCTCCGGGACGGCGACGAAGTGGCGATCTTTCCCCCCGTGACCGGCGGCTGACGATGAGCCCGAAGGGCCGCCCCGAGGGCGAATCCGCCCCGAAGCGCGTCAGCGC